>NZ_JYDF01000186.1:0-760 GCF_003263525.1 Rahnella sp. NRRL B-41462
CGCCCTGATTGCCGATTTGCTTTAACGCATCGGTGACGGAATTGTTCCACTGTACCGAGCCGACGGTCAGGTTTTGTGCGGATGCCAGTTGTTTACTTTGCGAACCGCTGACCTGTTGCAGGCCCGACGTGCCGTTCAGAGACGGGGCGCTTATCGCATGGGATAAACCGCCTGCGTTAGCGGAGGTCGTGGTATTGCTGATGTTATTGCTGAAACTGGCGTTAACTGCCCCACCGGCCTGAATAACTGAGCGGAGGCCTTCGCCGGTGCTGAGGGTTTCGTAAGTTGCGCCGTTCGCTAACTGATAGGTAACTTTAGTATTGGTATCGGCATCAACGTAATAGCAGTTGCCACAGTCAGGGTCAAAGTAAGCTAAGCCGTGGAGTTTATCGAAGCTCTCAGTGGCTGTAACGCCCGTATATTTATAGGTCAGATATTCATTTTGGACGCCATTCTCATAAGACTGATTATTCAAAGAACTGCCGGACAGGGTGATGTTTCCCCCTGCCAAAATATTGCTGGCGATATTATCTACATTACTGGCTGCAATATTTAAATCGCGGTTTGAAGCAATACGCCCCGCGCCTCCTGAGGCGGTAGCATTAACGGTTGAGGTACTGACCAGATATTTCTTTTCTGCAGCCGTCGCTTTCGGCGCAAGGTAAAAATGGTCATCAACGGAACCGTTACCTTGTCCCATACTTCCGCCAGTTCTGACCGATACCGTGTAATAACCGAGGTCGCTTTCGTTGAGATCCCC
>NZ_JYDF01000187.1:0-2007 GCF_003263525.1 Rahnella sp. NRRL B-41462
CGCCAGTACATTCCAGCTACTGTCGAGCAGATAACCGGGGCAGGCGAACTGACTGACACAGTCTTTCAGGCTGGCGTCCGGTGCGCCGGAAGAGGGTAATACCTGCGGATCTTTCACCGACGCCACGACTGAATAAATACTCTCGTGCCGCAGGTTCCATGCGCAGCGCTTTGGCCAGGCTGTCAAGGGTCGCAGCACGAAATGGACACATCGCGCCCCTGTTCAATCCACGTATATGCTGACGGAGGCCAGTAATGAAGAAGAACTGGATCGCGCCGTTAAACTGAAAGCCAAAGTCGTCGGTATCAATAACCGCGATTTGCGCGATTTGTCTATCGACCTGAACCGCACCCGTGAGCTGGCACCGCGCGTACCGCATGGCGTCACGGTCATCAGTGAATCAGGTATTAATACTTACGGACAAATCCGTGAACTGAGCCGCTTCGCCAATGGCTTCCTGATCGGCAGTGCGCTGATGTCGGAACAAGACCTGAGCAGTGCCGTTCGTCGCGTGCTGCTCGGTGAAAACAAGGTCTGTGGCCTGACCCGCGCTCAGGATGCCAAAGCCGCGCACGAAGCTGGTGCTATTTATGGCGGGCTGATTTTTGTTGAAGCCTCACCGCGTTTCGTGACACAGACGCAGGCGAAAGAAGTGCAGAACGGCGCACCGCTGAAGTATGTCGGCGTGTTCCGCGATGAAGAAATCACCACAGTGGCCCAGACGGCTCAGACATTAAACCTGGCCGCCGTGCAGCTTCATGGCGACGAAGATCAGGTTTATATCGATGCCCTGCGCACAGCCTTGCCGCAAACGGTTCAGATCTGGAAAGCGCTGAGCGTCAAAGAAACATTGCCAGCGCGCGACCTGAATCACGTGGATCGTTACGTCCTGGACAACGGCAAAGGGGGCACGGGTCACCGGTTCGACTGGAGCAAACTGGCCGGTCAGGATTTGAGCAACACCTTACTCGCCGGTGGACTGAGCGCAGATAACTGCGTCGAAGCCGCACAACTCGGTTGCGCAGGCCTGGATTTCAACTCAGGTGTTGAAAGCGAGCCGGGCATCAAGGATGCCGGGAAAATTAATGCCGTATTCCAGACATTGCGGGCGTATTAAGCCGCACGCAATGACGCAAAAATTGACAGACAGGACGCGATAACATGACTTTACTTAATCCCTACTTTGGCGAATTTGGCGGCCAGTATGTCCCGCAAATTCTGATGCCTGCGCTGGCTCAGCTGGAAGAAGCTTTTGTCAGCGCACAGCGCGACCCTGAGTTTCAGGCCGAATTCATTGATTTACTGAAAAACTACGCAGGCCGCCCGACCGCCCTGACGTTGTGTAAAAACCTGACCGCAGGCACCAAAACCAAGCTGTACCTTAAGCGTGAAGATTTGCTGCACGGCGGCGCGCACAAAACTAACCAGGTGTTGGGTCAGGCATTACTGGCCAAACGCATGGGCAAAACTGAAATCATCGCCGAAACCGGCGCGGGTCAGCACGGCGTGGCATCGGCACTGGCCTGTGCGCTGCTCGGCCTGAAATGCCGCATTTATATGGGCGCAAAAGACATTGAGCGTCAGTCGCCAAACGTGTTCCGTATGCGTCTGATGGGGGCTGAAGTGATTCCGGTACATAGCGGTTCTTCCACGCTGAAAGATGCCTGTAATGAGGCGCTGCGTGACTGGTCCGGCAGCTATGAAAAAGCCCACTACATGCTGGGCACGGCAGCAGGCCCGCATCCGTATCCGACCATCGTGCGTGAATTCCAGCGTATGATCGGCGAAGAAACCAAAGCGCAGATGCAGGAACGCGAAGGCTGCCTGCCGGATGCGGTGATTGCCTGCGTCGGCGGCGGCTCCAATGCGATCGGTATGTTTGCGGATTTCATCGACGACACCAGCGTGAAGCTGATTGGCGTTGAACCGGGTGGTCTGGGCATTGAAACCGGACAACACGGCGCGCCGCTCAAACACGGTCACGTCGGCATTTACTTCGGCATGAAA
>NZ_JYDF01000188.1:0-697 GCF_003263525.1 Rahnella sp. NRRL B-41462
AATAGCGCAGCGTATCCGGCAGACGTTTCCAGCCATTTTGCGTCACGAAACCGCGATAAATCAGGCCGGACATCTGGGTTTTGATATCTGAAAGCGCCAGCGCCATGTTGATATCGATCCGTCCTTTCAGCCGTTTATTGATGCTGAAAACGGTCGTCAGAATTTGCTCCACCTGAATCGCAATCTGCACCACCGTATCATTCAGGTTGGCGCGCACGTGCTCATGCAGTTTTGCGAAATCTTCTTCACGCCACACCAGCCCGCCGGACTCCGCAATCAGTTTGTCGATGCCGCAGGAAATGCAGTCGTCAATCAGATCCAGCACTTTGCCATACGGGTTAAAATACAGCCCCAGTTTGGCTTTGTTCGGCAACTTCTCATGCAGGTATTTGACCGGTGAAGGAATGTTCAGCAGCAGCAGACGTCGCATTCCGCTGAGCATTGCCTGTTGCTGTTCCAGTTCACTGTCAAACAGGCGGATCGCTACGCTGTCTTTCTCATCCACAATCGCCGGATAAGCTTTTACTTCATAGCCGCCGCGCTTTTGTTCGTAGCGTTCCGGTAAGGTACCAAAGCTCCAGACATGCAGATCGCGTTGTTCGATACCGTCATCAGCCACCGCAGAAAGCGTTTGCTGAACCTGCTCTTTCAGGCCAGATTTCAGCGCGGCCAGGTCTTTGCCCTCGCGCAGCGTTTT
>NZ_JYDF01000189.1:0-886 GCF_003263525.1 Rahnella sp. NRRL B-41462
GCCGCGCGTATCGAACCGGAATGGATCGAGCCGCTGGCTCAGCATCTGGCGAAAAGCAGTTACAGCGAGCCGCACTGGGAAAAAGCCCAGGGCGCGGTGATGGCGACGGAAAAAGTCACGCTCTACGGCCTGCCGATTGTGGCGGCACGCAGGGTGAATTACGGCACGATTGATCCGGTCGTGTCACGGGAACTGTTTATCCGGCATGCGCTGGTGGAAGGCGACTGGCAGACCCGTCATGCGTTCTTCCGCGCTAACCTGCGTCTGCGCACCGAAGTGGAAGAGCTGGAACACAAATCCCGTCGCCGCGATATTCTGGTTGATGACGAAACCCTGTTCCTGTTCTATGAACAACGCATCGGGCAGGAAGTGGTGTCGGCGCGTCATTTTGATACCTGGTGGAAAACGCAGCCGCAGGACAGCCTGAACTTTGAAAAAAGCATGCTGATTAAAGAGGGCGCGGGCAATATCAGCGCTCACGATTACCCGAACTTCTGGCATCAGGGCAATCTCAAACTGCGCGTGACCTATCAGTTTGAGCCGGGTACCGATGCTGACGGCGTAACGGTACATATTCCTTTACCGCTGCTCAATCAGGTGAGTGAAGAAGGTTTTGACTGGCAGATCCCGGGCATTCGTCGTGATCTGATCATGGCGCTGATTAAATCGCTGCCAAAACCCGTTCGCCGCAATTTTGTGCCTGCGCCAAATTACGCGGATGCCTTGCTCGGGCGCATCAAACCGTTCGAGATGCCGTTGCTGGATGCGATGGAAAAGGAACTGCGTAAGATGAGTGGCGTGACGGTGTCACGCGAAGACTGGCAGTGGGATCAGGTGCCCGATCATCTCAAAATGACGTTCCGCATTGTCGATGATAAAAACAAAA
>NZ_JYDF01000019.1:0-30450 GCF_003263525.1 Rahnella sp. NRRL B-41462
TTAAAACCCCCTCCCTGCCTCCCCCTTCGCAGGGGGACGGAGTTTAGAAACTACGAGTCGTATTGCCGGAACAACGCCCGCCCCCGCAGCAACCGCACCACCCAGCCAACCGCCGCAAACCGACAGCAGCACCGCGCTGACCACCGGTACCGCAATCCACATCAGATAATTCGGTTCCCATGGGAAATCGAAAACCTGGCGTTGCAGTAGCCACAATGCAGCTTCCGCGCCGATGGCGGCGGCGATCCCCGCCACCAGCCCGAGCACGGCAAATTCACACCACAATGTCCGGTGCAGCATTTTTTTGCTGGCACCCAGCGTGCGGTAAACAATCAGCTCCTGACGGCGCTGACGCATGCCGACCTGAATTTGCGCCAGCAGCAGCAATCCGCCGCACAGCATCACCAGGATCACCATCACTTCCAGCGCCCGACTCACCTGCTGTAATACCTGGCCGACCTGACGCAGGATCGAGCCGATATCCAGCAAACTCAGCGTCGGGAACTGACGGTTAAGCTGCGTGATGGTGCTGACATCACCGTGATAACGGAAGCTGGTCAGCCAGCTTTGCGGTTGTGCATCCAGCGCACCCGGCGGGAAGATGAAGTAGAAATTCGGCTTCAGGCTGTCCCAGTCCACTTTACGCAGGCTGGTGATTTTGGCGCTGAATTCCTGCGTATCACCGCTGAACGTGACGGTATCGCCCAGCTTCAGTCCCAGACGCCCCGCCAGCCCTTCATCTACCGACACTTCACCGACTTTCGGCGGTCCGTTGCCTGCAACCAGCGGATTGTGATCCGGCAGTCCCTGCATCCAGGTCAGATTCAGTTCACGGTTGACCGCCTCTCCCCCTGCGTCATCCGGTTTGATGATATCAGTGGCAACTTTGTCGTTAATCTTCGTCAGACGTACCCGCACAATCGGGTAGAAGGTTTCCGGTTGCGCGTTATGCTGATGCAGGAAATCCGTCACCTGCGGGATTTGGTCTTTGGTGATATTAAGCAGGAAGTAATTCGGGCTGTCCGGCGGCAGTTGTTGCTCCCAGCGATCCAGTAAATCCCCGCGCATCACCAGCAGCAACGCCAGCAACATAAATGACATCGAGAATGCCGCCAGTTGGCTGAGCGTCACCCACGGCTGACGCAGCAGACGGTTGACCGCCAGACGCAGCGGTAACTGACGGAATGTCAGCTTGCGTAACAGCAGCAGCGCCCCCCAGCCAATCAGACCAAGCAGCAGCGAAAGTACCAGTACGCCCGCCAGCAATGACCAGAGCAGCGCACTGCCGCCCATCAGCGCTGCCAGCAAACCCACCACTACCACAACCATCACCGGCAGGAAATAACGCAGCGGCCAGACATTTGCCACCACATCATGGCGCAGCACCCGCAGTGGCTGGGTCGCAAGCAACTGGCGATACGGACGAATGCCGATCAACAGCGAGATCACCACCATCGCGCCCATCGACCACACCCACGGCCAGCCACCGGCAGGCGGTAATTCTGCAGGCAAAACCGGCGCCAGCACTTTCATCAGGATGGCTTCAAATGCCAGACCAACCACGCTGCCGCACAACCCCGCCAGCGCCAGCACCGCCAGCCACTGACCGATAATCAGCTTTTGCAGCGCCTTTTTCCCGGCACCCAGCGTTTTCAGGACCGCAACCAGATCATAACGGCTCCGGCAGTAATGCCCCATCGACACGGCAATCGCGGCGATTGACAGCATCAGGGTCAGCAGTGCCGACAGCGTGAGGAATTGCTGAGAGCGCTGTAATGATTTGCCCAGCGCCCCGTCGGAATCTTCCATCCCGCTCCAGCGCTGATCAGGCTTAAGCAGCCCTTTTATCGCTTCGCCGTAACTTTGAATCGCTTGCGGCGAACCGGCAAACATATAGCGATAGGTCAGACGACTGCCCGGCTGAACAGCCCCGGTTTTCGGCACGTCTTCCAGATTCATGATCACACGGGGCGCAGTCTGGAACGGGTTAAAGCCCGAATCCGGCTCCTGAACAATCACACCGGCGATTTTCAGCGTGGTATCTCCGACATCCAGATTGTCGCCGACTTTTACGTTCAGCAGTGCCAGCAGGCGCGGCGCGACCAGCACCGTTCCCGGTTCAGGTTTCAGTCCTGCCGGTTCGGTTTGTAACGCGCCATACAGCGGATATGCCAGATCGGTGGCTTTCACCGCCGCCAGTTGCGGCGTTTCGCCGGCAAACGTCATGGTCATAAAAGAGAGCTGACGGCTGACTTTCAGCCCCTGCGACTGTGCATCCTGCAACCAGGCTTCCGTAATCGGATGCGCGGAACGCAGGACGCGATCCCCGGCGATAAACTCACGGCTTTGCTGACTCAGCCCTTTGTCCATGCGGTCGCTGATACTGCCAAGCGCCAGCACACAGGCCACTGCCAGGGTCAGCGCCAGCCAGACGATCAGCAGCGAAGGCGAACGCCATTCCCGCCAGAACCAGCGCCAGATCATGCTTCCTCCCATAATTTCCCGTCACGCAGACGCAACCGCCGCTGACAGCGCGCCGCCAGCTGTTCGTCATGGGTGACCAGAATCAGCGTCGTTGCCGCATCGCGGTTCAGTGAAAACAGCAAATCGACAATACGCTCGCCGGTCACGCGATCCAGATTGCCGGTCGGCTCATCGGCAAACAATAATTTGGGCTTGCCGATGAATGCCCGCGCCAGCGCCACACGCTGTTGTTCGCCGCCGGAAAGCTGCGCCGGAAGATGATGCAGACGCCCGCCCAGCCCGAGACTTTCCAGTAACTGCACGGCCTGCTGACGACTGCTGCTGTCGCTTTCACCGCGCAACAACGCAGGAAGCTGGACGTTTTCCAGTGCGTTGAGTGTCGGCACCAGCATGAAAGACTGGAACACGAAACCGACATTTTTTGCCCGTAGCGCCGCGCGCCCTTCCTCATTGAGTTCGCTGAGGGATTTGCCCAGTAATTTCACATCACCCCGGGTGCCATCATCCAGCCCGGCAAGAATGCCCAGCAAGGTGGATTTACCGGAACCGGATTCGCCAATCAGGGCAATTGTCTGGGCAGGTTTGACAACCAGCTCCACACCGGACAGGATGGTGAGCTGACCTTCACCCTGACCGACGTGCTTACTTAGATGATGAACTTCAAGAACATTTTCCGCTGGCATCTCCCCTTCCTTATGTTGTTAGGATTATTGAGTTTTCGCGCCGTTGCTGCTGATAACTTGCTGATTATTGGCGACAGTTTGAGTGCGGTCTATCGCCTTCCGGTAGCCGAATCCTGGCCGACATTACTGAATAACACATGGCAAAAAGAAGGTGGCAAGCCCACCATAATCAACGCCAGTATCAGCGGCGATACCGCTGAACAAGGGCTGGCACGCCTGCCATCCTTGCTGCAACAACATCACCCCCGCTGGGTGCTGATTGAACTGGGTGCCAACGACGGATTGCGGGGTTTCCCGCCACAAACCCTTTCCCGGACGCTGCAACAGGTGATTGAACAGGTAAAACAGAGCAATGCCCAACCGTTGCTGATGCAAATCCGTCTGCCACCCAATTATGGCCGCCGCTACGGCGACGCGTTCTACGCCATTTATCCGGCGCTGGCAAAGCAGGAAAACATCCCGCTGGTGCCGTTCTTTATGGAGCAGGTCGCCGTGAAACCTGAATGGATGCAGGACGACGGTTTACATCCTGCGCTGGCAGCACAATCGTTTATTGCCGGATGGATGTCAGAAAAACTCACGCCGCTGCTGACGCATTAGGGTTAAAATACGACGAATAAAAATAATACCGGGACGTGAGCAAAACCAAGACGTTACCTTTTTCACCCGACTCCCTAGTAAATCACAGTCATAAAAAATAGGGACACCTCACAGGTAAAGTTATGCAAAAAGCAGTATTAATCACCGGTTGTTCCAGCGGTATCGGGCTGGTTGCCGCACAGGATTTGCGCGCACGCGGTTATCGGGTACTGGCGGCATGTCGGAAAACGCAGGATATCGACACGCTGCAGCAGATGGGGTTTGAAACTATTCAGTGCGATCTTGATGATAAACAGAGCGTCGAACTTGCGGCCGCCGAGGTCATTGCGCTGACAGGCAACCGTCTGTATGGCTTGTTTAATAATGCGGGTTACGGCGTTTATGGCCCGCTCAGCAGCATCAGCCGTGAGCAGTTCGAACAACAATTTTCCACCAATTTATTTGGTACACATCAGCTGACGCAGCTTCTGTTACCCGCCATGTTGCCACACGGCGAAGGCCGTATTATCCAGACCAGCTCGGTGATGGGGCTGATCACTACGCCGCGCCGGGGCGTGTATGCTGCCAGTAAATTTGCACTGGAGGCCTGGTCCGACACACTGCGCATGGAGCTGCACGGCACCGGTATTCAGGTCAGCCTGATTGAACCCGGCCCGCTGAGCAGTAATTTCACCGCCAATGTGAGTCAGTCGCAGACCGACCAGCCGGTCGAAAATCCGGGTATTGCCCGTCGTTTTACACTCAAGCCGGAGGCGGTTTTGCCCAAACTGCACCATGCTTTAGAACATCCGCGCGCGCGCCTGCGTTATCCGGTCACACTGGTCGCCCATGCCCTGACGGTGCTGAAACGTCTGTTGCCCGCGCGCGTGCTGGACAAAATATTACGCGGAAACAGCTAAGTAAAAGCGATACGGGGTTGAAGCGGCAAGAGTCGCCCCCATTTGTTCTTAAATACTTTAATTTTCTATACCCTAAATAATTCGAGTTGCGGGAAGGCGGCAAGCTCACGAAGACCCGGGAGCTTAGATAACTAAGTGACCGGGCTGAATGAGCGCAGCCAACGCATCAGCAGCTCGAAGTATGACGGGTAGCGGAGAGACAGAATTCATGCTTGCACAACCTACAGTAATCGATATCAACGAAACCAACCTGCACCAGACGCTGGAACAATCCATGTCTGTGCCGGTGATGTTCTATTTCTGGTCTGAACGCAGCCAGCATTGCCTGCAACTGGGTCCGGTTCTCGACAAACTGGCCGTCGAATACGCCGGTCAGCTAATCCTGGCAAAAGTGGACTGCGATGCCGAGCAGATGATCGCCCAGCAGTTTGGTCTGCGCTCGATCCCTGCCGTTTATCTGTTCAAAGACGGTCAGCCGGTCGATGGTTTCCAGGGTCCGCAGCCGGAAGAAGTGATCCGCGAACTGCTGCAGAAAGTGTTGCCGAAAGAAGAAGAGCTGAAACTGGCTCAGGCGCAGGAAATGTTGCAAGCGGGCGATGTGAATGGTGCCCTGCAGTTGCTGAAAGAAGCATGGCAGTTGAGCAATCAGCGCAGTGACATCGGTTTGTTGCTGGCGGAAACACAAATTAATCTGCACCGTACTGACGATGCCGAAGCCGTGCTGGCGACCATTCCGTTACAGGATAAAGATTCCCGTTATCAGGGGCTGATTGCGCAGATCGAGTTACTGAAACAGGCCGCCGATACGCCGGAAATTCAGCAACTTCAGCAGGCGTTGTCGCAGGATCCTGAGAATGCCGAGCTGGTGGTCAAACTCAGCCTGCAACTTCATCAGGTCGGGCGTAATGAAGAAGCGCTGGAACTGCTGATGGCTCCGCTGAAGAAAGACTTAGGGGCGGCGAACGGTGCGGCACGTAAAACGCTGATGGATATTATGGCAGCACTCGGCACCGGCGATGCGCTGGCCGCCAAATACCGCCGCCAGTTATATTCCCTGCTCTATTGATTCATCCGGTTTCACCGTAAACGCCCTGCGCACGTCACTTCTCCGGACGTGCGTTTTTTTTAGCATTTCCCCCGTCTTTTATCCTCTGAACTATCCTTTTATTAATACGATGACTTAACGATTTGTGCGACAATTGAACACGCGCCTGACCGGTCGGTGAGTGCGCCAGGGACATGTTTTTATTCGATTATTCCCCCGTGGATAGTCAGAACACAGGTTTACAGGAGTTTCATACTATGTTTGACCTTATTCCCATCCCTATCCTTATTCTGATCGTACTGGCGCTGCTGATGGTGTACGCCGGGATCAAGATCGTGCCCCAGGGCTACCAGTGGACCGTCGAACGTTTTGGCCGCTATACCAAAACCCTGATGCCGGGGCTGAACCTGGTGGTGCCGTTTGTCGACCGCATCGGTCGCAAAATCAATATGATGGAACAGGTACTGGATATTCCTTCTCAGGAAGTGATTTCCCGCGATAACGCCAATGTTGCCATCGATGCGGTGTGTTTCATTCAGGTGATTGACCCGGCGCGCGCCGCCTATGAAGTCAGCAATCTGGAGCAGGCGATCGTTAACCTGACGATGACCAACTTCCGTACCGTTCTCGGCTCGATGGAACTGGACGAAATGTTGTCACAACGCGACAACATCAACGCACGTTTGCTGCATATCGTCGATGAAGCTACCAATCCGTGGGGCGTGAAAATCACCCGTATCGAGATCCGTGATGTGCGCCCACCGGCTGAACTGATCTCTGCGATGAACGCACAGATGAAAGCCGAACGTACAAAACGTGCCGACATTCTGGAAGCCGAAGGTGTACGTCAGTCCGCCATTTTACGTGCTGAAGGTGAAAAACAGTCGCAAATTCTGAAAGCCGAAGGTGAGCGTCAGTCAGCATTCCTGCAGGCAGAAGCGCGTGAACGTGCGGCGGAAGCGGAAGCCCAGGCCACCAAAATGGTGTCCGAGGCGATTGCGGCCGGTGATGTGCGGGCGATTAACTACTTCGTGGCACAAAAATATACCGATGCCCTGACGAAAATCGGTTCTGCCAATAACAGCAAAATCATCATGATGCCGCTGGATGCCACCAGTCTGATGGGCTCCATTGGCGGAATTGCTGAGTTGCTGAAAGAAACCAAAGGCGGCAAATAATGCTGCATGATTTCATGGCAAATCCGCACGTATTCTGGCTGTCTCTGGGTGGCCTGTTACTGGCAGCTGAGCTGGTGGGTGCGAGTGGTTACTTGCTGTGGAGCGGCGTGGCGGCGGCCCTGGTGGGTGCTGTCACGTGGATCCTGCCGCTGCCGTGGGCATGGCAGGGCACGGCATTTGCCCTGCTGACCATTCTGGCGGCGTGGCTGTGGTGGAAGTGGCTGAACCAGCGGGTGGATAAATCTTCCGGCAATGCCGCACTCAATCAGCGAGGCCAGCAATTAGTGGGCACTTACGCTACAGTGCTGGAACCGGTAATTAACCAGTTCACACGGGTACAAATCGGTGACAGCAGCTGGCGTGCGATCTGCAGCTCCCCTCTGAACGTCGGGGACAAAGTTGTTATCACCGGTGTGGAAGGGGCGACGCTGCGCGTAGAACCCGATGCGCGTTAATGTTTGTTATGACAGCAGCCGCTGAGATTATCGATGATCGGGCAATCCGCACCCTCGTCGCCGGGGCAGGATTCCGCCAGCGTCAGTAAGCGCTCACGCATCACTTTCAGTTCTTCAATGTGCCGCGCAATTTCGGCGGCCTTTTCTAATGTCCGCGCTTTTACGTCAGCGCTGTGCCTGTCAGGATTGTGGAATAATGCCACCAGTTCCTGACACTCTTCCAGCGTAAAACCAACCTGCCGCGCCTGGCGCAACAACGTCAGTTCTTCGATATGTTTTTGTGCATAGCTGCGGTAGCCGTTTTCACTGCGAGCCGGTGCGGTGACCAGCCCTTTCTCTTCATAAAAACGAATCGCTTTGCTGGTCAGCCCGGTTTTTTTCGCCACATCACTGATGTTCATTTTGCCTCCTTGACCTTACCCTTGCTGGAAGGTTTATGCTCTATAACTAGTGAAATTTGACAATCAGGTCAAGGCAAAAAGGAAATTCATCATGACGACTACCGTATTATCCCTGCAAGGCTTGTCCTGCGGGCACTGTGTCGCTTCAACGCGGAAAGCGCTGGAAGCGGTTGAAGGCACCACCTCTGTAGAAGTCTCTCTGGATAAAGCCATCGTCAAAGGCGATGCCAGCAGCCAGAGCCTGATCGACGCCGTAGTGAACGCCGGCTACGACGCGCAGGTTGCAGGAGATACATCCCCAAAATCTGAGCCGCTGACCGATAAGGCGAGTGTTTTGCCGGAACCCCTGTCAGCGGCTGCGTCACCTGTTCCGGCTGAGACTCACGCCCCGCAAGCCGCTGATGACAGCGTGCAATTATTGCTCAGCGGCATGAGCTGCGCCAGTTGTGTCAGTAAAGTGCAACGGGCGCTGGAAGGCGTGAATGGTGTCGAGCAGGCACGGGTCAATCTGGCGGAACGCAGTGCGCTGGTCAGCGGCAAAGCTGATCAAAACGCACTGATTGCCGCCGTTGAACGTGCCGGTTATGGCGCTGAAATTATTATCGACGAAACCGAACGCCGTGAGCGCCAGCAACAAACCTCACGCAAAAGCATGATCCGCTTTAGCTGGCAGGCAGCGCTCGGCCTGGCTGCCGGTATCCCGATGATGTTATGGGGATTGCTCGGCGGCGAAATGATGGTCACCGCCGGTAATCAGACCGGCTGGCTGATTATCGGCCTGCTGACATTGCTGATTATGATTGTCGCTGGCGGGCATTTTTACCGCAGTGCATGGAAAAACCTGATGCACGGCAGCGCGAATATGGACACGCTGGTGTCACTCGGTACCGGCGCAGCGTGGATTTTCTCCTTCGCTGTCAGCCTTTGGCCGGATGCGTTCCCGATGCAGGCGCGCCATCTTTACTATGAAGCCAGCGTGATGATTATTGGCCTGATTAATCTGGGTCACGCGCTGGAACAACGCGGACGTCAGCGTTCATCAAAAGCACTCGAACGCTTGCTGGACCTGACCCCACCGACCGCACGCGTTGTCACCGCAGAAGGCGAAAAAACCCTGCCGCTGGCTGAAATACAGCAAGGCATGACGCTGCGGCTCACCACCGGTGATCGTGTGCCGGTTGACGGTGAAATTCAAAGCGGCGAAGCCTGGATGGATGAAGCCATGCTGACCGGCGAACCCATCCCACAGCAGAAATCCCAGGGTGAAAAAGTGCATGCGGGGACGCTGGTCAAAGACGGCAGCGTGCTGTTCCGCGCTGACGCTATCGGCAGCCAGACGACCCTTTCGCGGATCATCAAACTGGTGCGCGAAGCCCAGAGCAGCAAGCCTGAAATCGGTAAGCTGGCAGATAAAATATCTTCTGTCTTCGTGCCCGCCGTGGTGCTGATTGCTTTGTTCAGTGGCGCAATCTGGTACTTCTTCGGTCCGCAGCCACAACTGATGTATACGCTGGTGATCGTCACTACCGTGCTGATTATCGCCTGTCCTTGTGCGCTGGGATTAGCGACGCCGATGTCGGTTACCGCGGGCGTCGGCCGTGCGGCGGAATTCGGCGTACTGGTGCGTGATGCCGATGCGCTGCAAAAAGCCAGTACCCTCACCACGCTGGTATTTGATAAAACCGGGACGCTGACGGAAGGTCAGCCGAAAGTGACGGATACATACACCTTTGGCGGTATCCGTGAACAGCAGGCGCTGCGCTTTGCCGCCGCGCTGGAAAAAGGCTCGCACCACCCGCTGGCGCAGGCGATTGTTGAAAAAGCTGGCGGGCTGGACATTCCTGACGTGCTGAATTTCCGTACCCTTGGCGGTCTGGGTTTACGCGGCGATGTTGACGGTACGGCGTTATTACTGGGTAATCAGGCGCTGATGCAGGAAAATGGCGTGGATACCGTGGATGCCAACACTCTGCTGGAAAGCATGGCAGGCGAAGGCGCGACGCCGGTATTGCTGGCGGCAAACGGACAACTGGCGGCGCTGTTCGCGCTGCGTGACCCATTACGTGAAGACAGCGTCAGCGCCTTACAACGTCTGCATCAGCTTGGGTATCAGCTGGTGATGCTGACCGGCGACAATCCGCGTACCGCTCAGGCAATTGCCGCACAAGCAGGAATCGATAAAGTGATTGCCGGTGTGCGTCCCGAAGGCAAAGCCGATGCCATTAAAGCGTTGCAGGACAAAGGCCAGCAGGTCGCCATGATCGGCGACGGCATTAATGATGCCCCGGCACTGGCGCAGGCCGATGTCGGGATTGCGATGGGCGGAGGCAGCGATGTGGCGATCGAAACAGCGGCCATTACCCTGATGCGTGCGAGTCTGCACGGTGTCGCCGATGCGCTGGCGATGTCTCAGGCGACGCTGCGTAACATGAAGCAGAACCTGCTGGGCGCTTTTATCTATAACGTGATTGGCATTCCCGTTGCGGCCGGTGTGCTTTATCCGCTGACCGGTACCTTGCTCAGCCCGGTCGTGGCAGGTGCAGCGATGGCACTGTCATCCATTACCGTCGTCGCTAACGCAAATCGCCTGTTGCACTTTAAGCCGAAAAAACAAGACGTTTCCCCTGTTCGCTAAAACGATGACGCGTTAGCATGGTCTCTCATTTTTCGGGAGACCATGCACTATGGCGCATTTTTTCAACCGGGTATTAAGCGGGTTCCGCAAGTTGTTTCCCGTCGAGTATTCTTATCCCGCCATTGATATTCAGCTTCCCGGCAACCGCTCCCTGCATCTGGTCGGCAGCATTCATATGGGCACGCAGGACATGCACCCCCTGCCCGCCCCCCTGTTGCGCCGCCTGCAAAAAGCCGATGCACTGATTGTCGAAGCCGATATCAGCGGCACGGAATCTCCCTTCAGCATGACCGGCGAATTTCCGCCGCTGGCCGAACGTCTGCCCGAATCCCAGTATCTGCACGTCGAACGTTTATGCGAAGAACTGGGCGTATCCATGTGGACGCTCAATCCGCTGCCCTCGTGGCAGGTGGCACTGATGTTGCAGGCCACGCAGGCGCAGCGCCTCGGGTTGCGCGGAAATTACGGCATTGATTATCAGCTGTTGCAGACCGCCAAAAAGCAGGGGACGAAAATCATCGAGCTGGAAGGTCCGCAGGAACAGTTCGAATTATTGCAGCAGTTGCCAGATGGCGGACTCACGCTGCTGGAAGATACCCTGACGCACTGGCACACCAATGCCCGCTTGCTGCAAACCATGATCAGCTGGTGGCTGGATACCAAACCGGGGCTGGCGACCGAGCAATTGCCTAACACTTTCAGCAGCGATTTGTACGATATCCTGATGAATCAGCGAAACATTCGCTGGAAACAACTGTTGCTGGATCTCCCGGCGGGAAACTATGTGGTCGCAGTAGGTGCGCTGCATTTGTATGGCGAAGGGAATCTGCCGGAATTACTCGCAAAGAAGAGATAGCCTGAAGGATGACGGAGATTAAAAAAATGGCCGATATTTCTATCGGCCAGTCAAAGAGGAATTTCATTTTATTAGTTATAGCTTCAGTGTCAGCCTTTACAGGCGCAACACCGGCTGGCACAGGGTAGCAATCTGTGTTGGGTCTTGGCAATAACCATTCATTGCTCTACTATTTCTCCTTCGCTTATTAAGTGCACTTTATTGTTTAATTTCATCAGATTGAACAGGTGATGAAATTTCGAACAACAACATAAAATAAAACAGAGGAGACAGGCTATGACCCCTGCCGTATTACTCCTGGAAAAGAATAAAGTCAGCTTCACCCTTCATCCGTATGAACACAGCAGCGATGAAACCAATTTTGGCGATGAAGCCGTAAAAAAACTCGGTCTGGACGCCCGTCAGGTTTATAAAACCCTGCTGGTTTCGTTGAATGGCGATGCTAAAAATCTGGCCGTGGCGGTCACGCCGGTGGCATCCCAACTGGACTTAAAAAAAGTCGCGAAAGCGCTGGGGGCGAAAAAAGCCGATATGGCGGATCCTATGATTGCACAACGCGTTACCGGTTATCTGGTCGGTGGCATCAGTCCCCTCGGACAGAAAAAGCTGCTGCCCACGGTGATCGACAGCCCGGCGCAGACGTTCAATACCATTTATGTTTCAGGCGGTAAACGCGGCCTTGATATTGAACTGGCGGCAGGTGATCTTTGTCGCTTACTGAAAGGTCAGTTTGCTGAGATCGCGAAAATCAGCTGACAGGCCGGTACTCTGCACCTCTACAATAAGAAGGCTTCCTCTGCTATGACAGACACGACGTCAACGCCAGCCAGCCCGCAGAAAGACGCAGTCAAAAAGACTGCGTTTTCTATTCTGGCGGCGATCAGCGTTTCTCACCTGCTTAATGACATGATCCAGTCGCTGATACTGGCGATTTATCCGTTGCTGCAAAACGAGTTTTCCCTGAGCTTCACACAGATCGGGCTGATCACGCTGACGTATCAGATCACCGCATCACTGTTGCAGCCGCTGATCGGCTATTACACCGACAAACATCCGCAACCCTATTCTTTGCCGGTCGGCATGGGCTTTACGCTCTCCGGGCTGCTGCTGCTGGCTGTGGCGCAGAGTTTCCCTGTCGTGCTGCTGGCGGCGGCGCTGGTCGGGACGGGTTCTTCGGTTTTCCACCCTGAGTCTTCGCGCGTGGCACGCATGGCTTCCGGCGGTCGTCACGGGCTGGCGCAATCGCTGTTCCAGGTGGGCGGTAATTTCGGCGCTTCCCTCGGCCCGCTGCTGGCTGCACTGATTATTGCGCCTTACGGTAAAGGCAATGTTGCGTGGTTCTCACTGGCTGCGCTGCTCGGCATTGTGGTGTTACTGCAAATCAGTAAATGGTATCGCCAGCAAAACCTGATCGCCAAAACGCGCGGGCCGGTGAAAAGTCATGTGACCCTGTTGCCACGTAAAACGGTGGCGATGTCACTGGGTATTTTGCTGATCCTGATATTTTCCAAGTACTTCTACCTGACCAGCCTGAGCAGCTATTACACCTTTTACCTGATCCATAAATTTGGGGTATCGGTGCAAAGCGCACAAATCCATCTGTTTGTTTTTCTGTTTGCAGTGGCTGCGGGCACCATTATCGGCGGGCCGGTGGGTGATAAGATTGGGCGCAAATACGTCATTTGGGCTTCAATTCTCGGCGTCGCGCCATTTACGCTACTTTTGCCGCACGCCAGTCTGATGTGGACCAGCGTACTGAGCGTGATTATCGGCGTGATCCTCGCCTCAGCATTTTCGGCGATTCTGGTGTTTGCGCAGGAGCTGATGCCAGGGAAAGTCGGCATGGTGTCGGGCCTGTTCTTTGGGCTGGCCTTTGGTATGGGCGGGCTGGGGGCTGCGGTGCTCGGCTATGTGGCCGATAAAACCAGTATCGAGCTGGTGTATCAGATTTGTGCCTTCCTGCCGTTGCTCGGGATCCTGACAGCATTCCTGCCAAATATAGAACGCAAATAGCCCTTAACCTTTCCTTCCCGGCTGCCGATAGTTAAATATCGGCAGCGTCTGAACCCTTATTCCCTTGATATCTGCCTGATAAAACCCATTTAAATCCCGCGTTGGAATTTTTTTTATCGTCTGCTGATGATTTTAAATAAAAAAGGCCAAAATTCCCCAACGTGAAAACGATTTTTACCATAAACTTAGAAACAATCAGCAACATATTTGCTTTATGCATAACCAGAAGGAGTCTGAATGCATCATTCTACGCCTCTCATCACTACCATCGTTGGCGGTCTGGTCTTAGCGTTCCTGTTAGGAATGCTCGCCAACGCCTGCGAATTTCTCCTCTGGTTGGCTATCTCGCTGCTGGCGTGCTGGCCGGTCCGTTTACACCGGGCTTCGTTGCAGACACTTCACTGGCACCGGAGCTGGCAGAAATCGGCGTCATCCTGCTGATGTTTGGCGTAGGTTTGCATTTTTCTCTGAAAGATTTACTCGCCGTAAAGTCGATAGCCATTCCCGGCGCTGTAGCGCAAATCGCGGTTGCAACACTGCTTGGAATGGGATTATCAAGCCTGATGGGCTGGGATCTGGCCACCGGACTGGTGTTCGGGCTGTGTCTGTCCACCGCCAGTACCGTGGTGTTGCTGCGGGCGCTGGAAGAACGGCAACTGATTGAAAGCCAGCGCGGGCAAATCGCCATCGGCTGGCTGATTGTTGAAGACCTGGTGATGGTGCTGACGCTGGTTCTGCTGCCTGCGTTCAGCGGCATGCTGGAAAGCCATCACTCCAGCCCGGTAGAACTGCTCACCGGGCTTGCCGTGACGATTGGTAAAGTGATCGCGTTTATGGTGCTGATGATGGTGGTGGGCCGCCGTGTAGTGCCTTGGATCCTCGCCAAAACCGCCAGCACCGGTTCACGTGAACTGTTTACGCTGTCAGTTCTGGCACTGGCGCTGGGCATCGCTTACGGCGCCGTGGAATTCTTTGATGTGTCGTTCGCGCTGGGCGCGTTCTTCGCCGGTATGGTGCTCAATGAATCCGAACTCAGCCAGCGTGCGGCGCACGACACGTTACCACTGCGCGATGCCTTCGCGGTGCTGTTCTTCGTCTCGGTTGGCATGCTATTCGACCCGATGATTCTGGTGCGTGAACCGCTGACCGTGATCGCCACGCTGGCGATTATCGTGTTCGGTAAATCCATTGCCGCATTCCTGCTGGTGAAGATGTTCGGGCATTCCAAACGCACCGCGCTGACGATTTCCGTCAGTCTGGCGCAGATCGGCGAATTCGCCTTTATTCTCGCCGGTCTGGGGATTTCGCTGGGACTGCTGTCTGAACATGGCCGTAATCTGGTGCTGGCGGGGGCAATTCTGTCGATTATGTTTAACCCGCTGCTGTTCACGCTGCTGGAAAAATATCTGGCGAAAACGGAAACCATCGAAGACCAGAGCGTTGAAGAAGCGGTTGAAGACGAGAAGCAAATCCCGTTCGATTTGTGCAATCACGCACTGCTGGTGGGTTACGGACGCGTCGGCAGTCTGCTCGGCGAGAAACTTCAGGCTGCGGGGATCCCGCTGGTGGTGATTGAAAATTCGCGTCCGCGTGTCGAAGCGCTGCGCGATCAGGGCATCAGCACGGTGCTCGGCAATGCCGCCAATCAGGAAGTGATGGATCTGGCGCGTCTCGACTGCGCCCGCTGGCTGCTGGTGACCATTCCCAACGGTTATGAAGCCGGTGAAATCGTCGCATCAGCCCGCGTCAAGCGGCCAAATATCGAAATTATCGCCCGTGCTCATTATGACGATGAAGTCACCTATATCCTGGAACGCGGTGCGGATCGCGTGGTGATGGGCGAGCGGGAAATCGCCAACAGCATGCTGGGTATGCTGCAAATCGATATTATGACCGAAGACGAAAAGCGGCCGTTTTGCCCGATCTGATCATCTGTTAGTGATTAAAAAAATAAGGGCGCAGTTCATCACTGCGCCTGTTTAAGTGGCTTTATAAAAAATGGCTTCTATCTCAACGCCCTTCTGATTTTCATCAAAATGTTGACAGCCGCCTGACTCCCTAGCGCTCCCAGTAACTCTCTTCCAGGCTGTCTTCACGTTCCGGCAGGCCACGCGTCAGACGCGGCGAGTGCTGGTTCAGCACCTGATAACTCACACGGTTGGCGTATTTACACACCTGCGCCAGCGAGGAATAGGTCAGATACTCGCGGGAATGTTTGCTGGAATTCGGCACAGAAGTCCGGTGGAAACCGTTGGCGGCGATATCATGCAGCAGCGCCGATAATGCCCCGTCACCCGCTCCGTTGGTGTTCATGATTTTCTCCGGCCCGCCCATATACGGCGCGATGTGGGAATAAATCTTCAACGGTTGCTGACAACAGTCACGACGCATCGCGCGGCTGAATTCGTACTGATTGAATTCGGCAATCGCCCCCGGCAGCAGCGGATGCTGGGTGGTGCGCTTGAACTCGTCTTCGGTATAACTCGCCATAAACAGGCCGTTCGGCCCGGCGGTACACAACACCAGATCGACCCAGTCCAGCGCCTTATCCGCCGCCATCAGCGGATCTTTCAGACCAGTCAGCGCAAAACCTTCATCTTCGTTCATCGCAAGAATCGACACGTTATCACGGATGAAATCACGCCATGCCTGCGGATCTTCGGCGATAACGTATTGTGTGCCCAATGTTAAGACCACCGGCACATGGTACTTCTTCGCGTACTCAATCGCCTGCATGGTGGCTTCCGGCATCGGTTCGCCCGGCTTGCTGCGCAGCAAATACGAGGTCAGTAACAGCGCGGAGGCTCCTGCTATCACATCTTCCGGCACATTTTCCGCACGCAGACCGTTCATTTTGCCCGGACTGATGGCAAAGGTGCGCTCGCCGGTATCGCTGATCAGCGTAAAGCAACGACCTATCGCGCCATCCACGCCCTGCAGGAAGTTAAGATCTACGCGGCTGGAGGTGTTGCAAAGATAACGGTAAGCATAATCGCCAATTTTAACGTTATTACACATCACGCCGAGCAGCACAGAACGGTCATCGGCCAGCACGGAATAGTTGTGCAGTGTGTTACCGACAGTACCGCCCGCAAACTGGTGCGTGATCAGGGCGTTGCTCATCAGTTCCTGATACAGCGTTTCCGACATCTCATCATCAAGAATATTGGATTCACCGGGCGTCAGCCCGTAGCGGGCAACAAAATTCTCATCAACACGCGCTTCGATATCGACCATCGTCTGGTCAATGCCGGCGATGTACGAGGCACCGGCTTCTGACTCCGGCTGCATTGCCTGCAACATAGAATCACGCAATAAAGGGTCGCGTGCGCTGACCGGAAAATAGTGTTTGGACTTACGTTTACCAGGAAATTTCATGCATTATTCTCGGGAGATTCAAAAAACTCAGGCTTCAGTCAGAAGTGCTGAGTGACCAGCTGTTGCAGCAAATCAATATGTTCCGGCTGGTCGTTTAAGGCGTCAATATATTCGAAGCGCTCGCCGCCTGCATGAATAAAAATCTCGCGGTTCTCGCCTTTGATTTCCTCCAGTGTCTCCAGACAGTCTGCCGCAAAGCCAGGGCAGAGGATCTGAATATGCTTAACACCCTGAGCCGGAAGGCCTTTCAGCGTTTCATCGGTGTAAGGCGTCAGCCATGGTTCGCGACCAAAGCGAGACTGGAAGGTCAGCATAATTTTGCCCGCAGGTAGTTGCAGCGCATCGGTCAGCGCCTGCACTGTATCGCGGCAACGCTGTTCGTAGTCATCACCCTGCGCGACAAAACGCTTTGGAATGCCGTGGAAGGACAACACCAGACGGTCCGGTTCGCCATGCTGAGCGAACGAACGTTCGATGCTGGCTTTCAGCGCGGAAATATAAGCCGGATGCGTGGCGTAATCACGGATAAAGCTCATTGAAGGCAGGCGACGCTGCGATTTCAGCACACGCGCCACGCCGTCAAATACCGCGGCGCTGGTTGAGCAGGAGTATTGCGGATACAGCGGCAGCACCACCATTTTGGTCACGCCCTGCGCCAGCAGTTTTTCAATCGGTTCTTTCATGCCCGGCTTGCCGTAACTCATCGCCAGTTCAACCGGCGTACCCGGCAGGCGTTCTGCCAGCGCTTTCTGCTGACGACGGCTGTAAACCATCAGCGGTGAGCCCTCTTCCATCCACACGGCTTTATACAGTTTGGACACGCGCGGGGAACGCAGCGGCAGGATCACCAAATTCAGGATCGGCCACCACAGCCAGCGGGGGGTATCAACCACACGGATATCACTCAAAAATTCAGCCAGATATTTTCTAACGGCCTGCGGGGTCGGAGCTTCCGGCGTCCCGAGGTTGACCAGGAGAACACCGAATTTGGTCTGCGTCATGCTGAATTTCCTAAATTGAAGGCACTGAAGCCAGTGCGAAAAGTTATGGGCGCCACCGTTTATTTGTGATGCGGCAAAGAGGCGCAGGTCATTGTAACGAAAACAAAGACGATGGGAACAACGGCAGAAACTATCAATGCGAATTGTTATTATTAATCCCCGTCACGCTCGCTTGCCGCCGCTCGAATTATTTTGGGTATTGGAAATGGAGTCCCTAAAAAAACAAACGGGGCGACCGTAGTCACCCCGTGATAGTGCGCAGAACAGACGATCAGCTCAGAATAGCAGCCAGTTCGTCACGCACTGCAGAGACCTGTTGTGTACCGTCAATTTTGACGTACCTGGTATTGCCCGCTTCAGCTTCTTTGCTGTAGTAGGACACCAGCGGCTCAGTCAGCTCATGGTATTCCACCAGACGTTTACGCACGGTTTCTTCCTGATCATCTTTACGGGTGATCAGTTCTTCGCCGGTGACATCGTCTTTACCTTCCACTTTAGGTGGATTGTAATGGATGTGGTACACGCGGCCAGAGCCAGGGTGTACGCGACGACCTACGATGCGATCGACGATCAGTTCGTCAGGCACGTCGAATTCCAGCACGTAATCCACTTTGATGCCCGCGTCTTTCATGGCATCAGCCTGCGGAATGGTACGAGGGAAACCGTCTAACAGGAAACCGTTGCGGCAATCTTCCTGCTGAATACGTTCTTTCACCAGTGCGATAACCAGTTCGTCGGTTACCAGTTTACCGGCATCCATAATCTCTTTTGCTTTCTTGCCGAGTTCACTTCCGGCCTTCACAGCGGCGCGCAACATATCACCGGTAGAAATTTGCGGAATACCAAATTTCTCCATGATGAATTGAGCCTGAGTACCCTTACCTGCGCCCGGAGCGCCCAGCAGAATGATACGCATTGCGTAAATCCCCTTGCATGTAATTTTTATGAATCTCGAAAAACGGTCAACCATACCATTCTGAGCACTTTTGCTCAAGGAACAAGCCCTGCTGAAATTGGGGTTAAGCCTGCGCCATCCGTCGTTCTACCCGCCAGTTTGCGGGACCACGACCAGCGAGAACATCACGCTACCGGCATGATTGCTGAACTTTACTCACAGGCTGTCAGGGAATGGATACGGGAAGAAGCAAAGCAATAAAAAAGGGTGTCGCTTTCACGACACCCTTTTCGTTTTACGCCAGCTGATTACGCCTGTAACAGCGTATTCATGCGACGGATGAACAGGTTTGGATCTTCCAGCGTGCCGCGTTCTGCGAACAGCGCCTGATCCAGCAACAGCTCAATCCACTCGCTGAACTGATCTTCATCAGCCACATCAGAAGCACGTTTCACCAGCGCGTGTTCCGGGTTCAGCTCAAAGATGTATTTCACTTCCGGCGCATCCTGACCGGCAGCGGCAAACAGTTTTGCCATCTGCGTGGTCATTTCGTCGGCACCGGTGGTAACGATGGCTGGCGTATCGGTCAGACGGTGCGTCAGACGCACTTCTTTCACACGATCGCCCAGCAGCGTTTTCACGCGCTCAACGAACGGCTCCAGCGCTTTTTCGGCTTCTTTCTGCTCTTCGCTTTCGTCAGCCAGTTTGTCCAGTGTGTCGTCGGCCTTGCTGACGGACTGGAAGACTTTGCCATCAAACTCAGTCAGATAGCTCATCATCCATTCGTCGATACGGTCAGACAGCAACAGGACTTCAATGCCTTTTTTGCGGAACAATTCCAGATGCGGGCTGCTCTTCGCGGCCGCATAGCTGTCGGCAGTGATGTAATAAATTTTGTCCTGGCCTTCAACCATCGACGCTACATACTCTTCCAGCGACAACGTCTGCTCGCTGCTGTCGTTGCGGGTGCTGGCGAAACGCAGCAGTTTGGCGATCGCTTCTTTGTTCGCACCGTCTTCTGCCGGACCTTCTTTCAATACCAGACCAAACTGTTTCCAGAATTGCAGGTATTTTTCGTTGTCGTCTTTCGCCAGTTTTTCCAGCATTTGCAGAACACGTTTGGTCAGCGCACTGCGCAGGTTCTGGGTGATGCGGCTGTCCTGCAGAATTTCACGGGACACGTTCAGCGGCAGATCGTTGGAATCTATCAGACCACGAACAAAACGCAGGTAGTTCGGCATGAACTGCTCGGCTTCGTCCATGATAAACACGCGCTGAACATACAGTTTCAGGCCGTGTTTATGGTCGCGGTTCCACATATCCCACGGTGCCTGTGAAGGGATGTACAGCAGGCTGGTGTATTCCTGCTTACCTTCAACGCGGTTGTGGCTCCAGCTCAGCGGATCGCTGAAATCATGAGAAATGTGTTTGTAGAATTCTTTATATTCGTCGTCGGTGACTTCCGCTTTACCGCGGGTCCACAGGGCCTGTGCCTTGTTGATTTGTTCCCAGGTGACGGTGTCGTCTTCTTCGTTACGGGTTTCGACTTCAACCGGCAACGCAATATGGTCGGAATATTTACTGATGATGGAGCGCACGCGCCAGTCATCCAGGAATTCGTCCTGATCTTCGCGCAAATGCAGGGTAATTTCAGTCCCGCGACCGGCTTTCTCGATATCCGCCAGGGTGTATTCACCTTCACCGGCAGATTCCCAGAATACGCCTTCTTCAGCACTGGCACCGGCTGCGCGGGTGCGCACGGTGACTTTGTCTGCCACGATAAAGGCAGAGTAGAAGCCCACACCAAACTGACCAATCAACTGGCTGTCTTTCGCCTGCTCAGAACCGACAGATTGCAGGAACGCTTTGGTGCCGGATTTGGCGATGGTACCGAGGTTATCGATAACTTCGTCACGGCTCATGCCGATACCGTTATCACTCAGCGTCAGGGTGCGTTTTTCTTTATCAAATGCCAGACGGACATGCAGCTCGCCATCACCTTCATAAAGTTCAGGCGCAGACAATGCGCGGAAACGCAGTTTATCAGCGGCATCTGAGGCGTTGGAAATCAGCTCACGCAGGAAAATTTCTTTGTTTGAATACAGGGAATGGATCATCAGATGAAGCAGTTGTTTTACTTCAGACTGGAATCCGCGTGTCTCTTGTCCTTTCATACTCATCAAATTACCTCAATCCAGATACTGTTATTGACCAAATCAGACGTTGAGGAATAAGTGGGGTTACGTGTCAGGCTTTTCAAGCACAGGGAGAAAATTTTAAGAAGAAATGCAGAGGGATAGCTGAATAAAACGGGGCGCAGAGAACCGCGCCCGCATAACAGTCAGAACCGAAAGGGATGACGTCCGGCAAGGGAATGCGACAGCGTGGTGCCGTCGACCATATCCAGTTCGCCTCCGACTGGCACACCGTGCGCAATGCGGCTAGCCAGTACGCCATACTGGCCGCACATTTCAGCGATGTAGTTGGCGGTCGCTTCACCTTCAACCGTCGGGTTAGTCGCCAGGATCACTTCCTGAATATTTTCACTTTCAAGACGCTCTTCCAGACGGCCTAAACCGATGTCGTCCGGCCCGATGCCATCGAGTGGTGACAGGTGTCCCATCAGCACAAAATAGCGACCAGAGAACTGACCGGTTTGTTCTATCGCATGAATGTCCGCCGGGCTTTCCACCACACAAACCTGACCGTTTTCTTTACGCCGTGGATTGGCGCAAATCGTACAGACTTCCTGCTCGGTGAAGGTACGGCAATCGGCACAATGGCCGATCTCAGACATGGCACGCGTTAAAGACTGCGCCAGCCGCATTCCGCCGCTGCGATCACGTTGCAGCAACTGGAATGCCATACGTTGCGCGGACTTCGGGCCGACGCCCGGCAGGCAACGCAACGCCTCCATTAAAGATTCAAGGAGAGGGCTGGTTTGCATCAGAATGGCATCTTGAAGCCTGGTGGCAATTGCATGCCGCCAGATACGGCTGCCATTTTTTCTTTCTGAGTTTCATCGATACGACGTGCAGCATCGTTGAACGCCGCAGCGATCAGATCTTCCAGCATGTCTTTATCGTCTTCCAGCAGGCTTGGATCGATTTCAACGCGACGCACGTTGTGCGCACCGTTGATGGTGATTTTCACCAGGCCAGCGCCTGACTCACCAGTCACTTCCAGCTGAGCGATTTCCGCCTGAGCCTGTTGCATTTTTTCCTGCATTTGCTGGGCCTGTTTCATCAGGTTACCAATGCCGCCTTTTCCAAACATAGTCTTCTCTCTCAGCAATGGCCGCGTCACAATCGCGCGTTTAAATTGGGCGAATACTTTCTTCATCCAGCTCAGCGTCGAAGAAACGGCGCAAAGTCTGAATGTTGTTATCCGCAATAATAGACTGACGCGCCTGCGCCAGTTTTTCTTCATAAATGGCCTGTCGCCATTCCAGCGGCGTCTTCACCGCCAGATTATCATCTTCCAGCACGGTCAGTTCAACCGGCGTCTGATGCAATGCCGATAAAGCATCCGTCAGCACTTTCTGCGCGGACGGCGAATTCAGGTGCTTTTGCGAGGAACGCAGGTGCAGGCAGATTTTGCCTGGTTCCGGCTGCTCACGATACGCATTCAGCGCCAGTTGCTGCACCAGTTTCGGAATGGTCATCCGGCTGATCTCAGCCGCCCATTCATCACGTTCAATCGCTTCTTCCGCCAGGCGGGAAGCCAGTTCCGGCGATTTTTCATGTTCCAGCGCGGTGCGCAGCGCTTTCGGTGTCGCCACCGGTTCCGGTGCGACTTCCGGTTCCATCATCGCTTTCCAGCGATACGCTTCTTCTTTTATCGGCGCGGCAGGTTCTTTCTTCACAGCCAATGTCTGCGCACGCTCAGTCACCGAAGCGAGACGCTCCAGTGCTGAGGTTGCCGGCCGCGCTTTTCCTGGCGCTGCCGGCTCAGCTTTTTTTGGGGTGGTACTCCCCTGCCTGAGCAATTGTGTTCGTGCCTGTAAAAGTTGCGCGGTGGAATCCGGCATTGACGCCGGTTCTGCATTTCCCTGCGGCGCAGGCGCATTATCGTTTTGTTGCGGCGGTGCGTTACGCGGTGCCGCCGGTTGTGATGGAGCCTGCGGCGCCACATAAGCTGGGGCTGCGACTGGCTGAGGAGCCGGTTCAGCAATAATCACTTTAGGATGGAAGGCCAGCGCGCGCAGCAGCGTCATTTCAACGCCCATACGTTTGTCCGGCGCATAGGCCAGCTCTTTGCGGCCAATCAGTAAGGTCTGATAATAAAGCTGTACGTCCGCAGGCGGAATGACACGCGCCAGTTCGCGCAGGCGTTGTTCAATCGCCGCGTAATGATTATCGAGAACCGATGGTAACAACTGAACCATTGCAATGCGGTGCAGCAACGCCAGCGTTTCCACCAGCAAATTTTCCCAGTCCACGCCACGGGACGCGGCCTGTTCGACCTGCGCCATCATCTGTCCGCCATCGGCGCTGACCAGCGCTTCCAGCATTGCCAGCGGTTGTTCGTCATCCAGTGTACCGAGCATTTGTGCCACGGTTTCGGTCGTCACCGCGCCCTGCCCCATCGCGATCGCCTGATCGGTCAGGCTCAGCGCATCACGCATACTGCCGTCGGCAGCGCGCGAAAGCAGCTGTAAAGCGCGCGGTTCCGTGGTAATGGTTTCCTGGGTTAATACATGTTCGAGCTGTTTACGGATCTGTTCAGCGTCCAGCGCTTTCAGATGGAACTGCAAACAACGCGATAAAATGGTGACCGGCAGTTTTTGCGGATCCGTCGTTGCCAGCAGGAATTTGACGTGTGCGGGCGGCTCTTCCAGCGTTTTCAACAGCGCATTAAAACTGTGACGCGAGAGCATGTGCACTTCGTCAATCAGGTAAACTTTGAAGCGGCCCCGCGCCGGTGCATATTGCACGTTATCCAGCAGCTCACGGGTGTCTTCGACTTTGGTACGGGAAGCGGCATCGATTTCAATCAGATCGACAAAACGGCCCTGCTCGATCTCGCGGCAGTTATCACACACGCCACAAGGGGTGGAGGTAATGCCAGTTTCGCAGTTAAGGCCTTTCGCCAGCAGACGGGCGATGGTGGTTTTCCCTACGCCACGGGTACCGGAAAACAGGTAGGCGTGATGGATGCGCCCGAGCGACAAGCCATTGGCCAGCGCGGTCAGCACATGTTCCTGTCCGACGACGTCGGCAAAAGTTTGGGGGCGCCACTTACGGGCAAGAACCTGATAGCTCATTAACACTTCATCGTTGATTTATAATGAATAATTTGACGATACACGAAAAAACATCGTTTAACCCGTCTTTCTGCGCTGGTCTGCGAAACGGAGACTGAAGACTCAGCATAATGATGCCGGAGCCAGACTGCCACTTCTTAGTGTACCAGCAGGGTCGCCATCATTCCTATTACTTTACTTTTTGCGCAGCGCGCCGCAGTTTCTCCACCTTCCTCCTCCTCCTGACAATTCGCCTCACGGGATGAGGGCAAATTTTGCCCACTCATTACACTTAAATTCACCTCTGTTCTGATAATGCTTCCTGCCTTTCGTAAGGAGAGCCATGAAACACCTGACACTGCCTTTATTATTGCTCATTTCTCCCGCCGCACAGGCCGACTGGACGCTGCAAGGCTTCCCCGGTTTCGCCGAACCGGTCAGCGGAATATTCACCAGCCACGCCACATTACCTAAGGGACAACGCACACTGGAATTACATCAGGATAATCAGTGCTGGCAACCCACGGGCGCGGTAAAGCTTAACGAAATGCTGTCGCTGCAACCTTGTGAAAGCCAGGTGCCGGTTAACTGGAAACTGTTCCGCGCGGGGGATTATCAGGTCCGAATTGATACCCGCAGCGGCACACCCACGCTTCAGCTCAGTTTGAAAACGGTGGAGGAAACCGTCGCCTCGGTGGCGAAAACCTGTCCGCGTGGAGATGGAAAACCGCTGACCGTCGATGTCTCCGGCACTTTTGCTGAGGGTGAAACTGTTCGCGATTTTTATTCTGGTCAGAGCACACAGGTCAGCGGCGGCCACATCACCATGATGCCGGATCCGGCCAGCGGCGGCCTGTTGTTACTGGAAACAGCAGAGCGCAAAGCGCCCGCGGCGTTTAGCTGGAAAAACGCCACGGTGTATTTCGTACTGACCGATCGCTTTGAAAACGGCAATCCGGATAACGATCACAGCTATGGCCGTCACAGTGACGGAATGCAGGAAATCGGCACTTTCCACGGCGGTGATCTGGCCGGGCTGACCAGCAAACTCGACTATCTGCAACAGCTCGGCGTTAACGCACTTTGGATCAGTTCGCCGCTCGAGCAGATCCACGGTTGGGTCGGCGGCGGCACCAAAGGCGACTTCCCGCATTATGCCTATCACGGCTATTACACGCTCGACTGGACAAAACTCGATGCCAATATGGGCACCGGCGAAGATTTACAGAAACTGGTCAGCGAAGCGCACAAACGTGGGATCCGCATTTTATTTGACGTTGTCGTCAATCACACCGGCTACGCCACGCTGGCAGACATGCAAACCTTCCAGTTCGGCTCGTTATATCTGAAAGGTGATGACATCGGAAAAACACTCGGCAAAAACTGGACTGACTGGAAGCCCGGTCCAGGCCAGAACTGGCACAGTTTTAATGATTATATTAATTTCGGCGACAAAGACGGCTGGAGCACCTGGTGGGGGAAAAAATGGATCCGCACCGACATTGGTGACTATGACTCGCCCGGCTATGACGATCTGACGATGTCATTGGCCTTCCTGCCGGATATTAAAACGGAATCGACGCAAGCCAGCGGCCTGCCCGTTTTCTATCGCAACAAACCCGATACGGCCGCACGTGAAATTCCCGGTGCAACACCGCGTGATTATCTGGTCACCTGGCTCAGTCAGTGGGTGCGGGATTACGGCATAGACGGATTCCGTGTGGATACCGCCAAACACGTCGAAAAAGCGACACTGGCATTACTCAAAGACCGTTCAGCCGAAGCCCTGAAACAATGGAAAACGGCCAATCCTGCAAAGGCGCTGGATGACGCACCATTCTGGATGACCGGCGAGGCATGGGGCCACGGCGTGATGAAAAGTGATTATTACGCCAATGGTTTTGACACAATGATTAATTTTGATTTTCAGGATCAGGCCGCGGCAGCGCTGAGTTGTTTTGCCAGCATCGATGCAACTTATCAGCAGATGGCGGAGAAAATGCAGGATTTCAATGTCCTCAGTTATTTGTCATCGCATGATACCCGGCTGTTTTTCGCTGCCGATGCCAAAGGTTCTCTACCGTTACAGCAGCGCGCCGCAGATTTGTTGCTACTGGCACCCGGCGCGGTGCAGATTTATTACGGCGATGAAAGTGGTCGCCAGTTTGGCGCGACGGGTTCAGATCCTTTACAGGGAACGCGTTCTGACATGAACTGGAGTGAGCTGACCGGCCCGAAACAGGCTTTACTGAAGCATTGGCAAAAACTGGGAACTTTCAGGGAACAACATCCGGCGGTTGGCGCAGGCGTGCAGAAATCGCAGCTGACGGCGCAATATTATGCCTTCAGCCGTCAGCAAGGTGACGATAAAATAATGGTGGTCTGGGCAGAAGAAAGAGGGAAATAACGGCGCAGAAAGCAAAAGGCCTCGCGTTAACGGCGAGGCCAGTTCACATCAACGCGCATGAATCAGTGGCCGTCGAAACAGACCAGGCTGTAGCAGTTGATATTTGAATCGTTCAGGCGTTTTTCACCGCCCAGTTCCGGCAGGTTAATGATGAATGCAGCATCAGTCACTTCTCCCCCCAGACGACGGATCAGTTTCGCGGTGGCTTCAATCGTGCCGCCTGTTGCCAGCAAATCGTCGATCACCAGAATTTTTTCGCCAGGTTGAATCGCATCAACGTGGATTTCAAGACTGTCAGTGCCGTATTCAAGATCGTAGGTTTCGCTGATGGTTTCACGCGGTAATTTGCCCGGTTTACGCACGGGAACAAAGCCCACGCCCAGAACCAGCGCAACCGGTGCGCCAAACAGGAAACCTCGTGCTTCAGTGCCCACCACTTTGGTGACGCCGGCATCGCGGTAACGATCGGCCAGTAACTGAATGCTTGCAGCGTAAGCTTTTGGGTCTTCCAGCAAGCTGGTGACGTCACGGAACAGTATGCCTGGCTTAGGATAGTCAGGGATGGTTTTGATACTGTCTTTAATAAACTGTAGCTGCTGTGCGGTAGCGGTCATAATGTAATTGCCTGATAAAGCTGCTGTTCATACTTAAACGCGGGCGGTCAAATGTCCCCCGCCATGCCTGTATAAAGCATGTCGTTCAAGGAAGGAAATTGGGAGCGCACCGACGTACGAGATGCCCAAATCTATGCAAAGCTGCTTTAAAAAGCAACCCGCAGCCGGACATGATCGCCTGTTTTATTGCTCAAGGTCAACCACTGGTAATCGCCACATCATGATCAGCAACGCAAACATCATGCAAACCAATAAAATACGCACCCACAATAACGGCACAAAATATATCGAAATCGCGAAAGTCACCACAATCAGCGCAACCGCTTTCGGTTTTACACCTTTCGGTAACGCGCGATGTGTCTGCCAGTGGCGCAGATAGCTGCCAAACCATGAGCGGTACAATAACCACTGATGGAAACGGGGTGAGGACCGGGCAAAGCACCAGGCCGCCAGCAGTAAAAAGGGGGTTGTCGGCAACAACGGTAACACCACGCCGAGCGTCGCCAGCACCACACACAACCAGCCAACGGTAATCAGTAGTACACGTTTCATGCATTTCCTTCAGCTTAAAACAGGCTGCATAGACGATTTACGGTTTCTCAGTGTAAACAAGTGCGCAGAGGCTGTCATACCGGTAAGCTACGCCAGAGTTTAAGGGAGATTATCGTGAGCACAGAACGAATTTTACATGTCCTCGATCAGCAGATCGAAACACTGGCTCGGGAAATTGAACCGATCGGCCATGTTTCCGCCTCACAGGCACGGTTTGATGTCGCACTTTTCTCAACCAAAGGCACCCGGTTGCGCGATTATCTGGCAGAAATTAAAACCAATTTGCGGCAACTGAATCAGGAAGTACTCGAAAAACGCTCTGCGCAGGTGGCGTTTATCGCCGAACGGCTGGTGGCACAAATTACCGCCATGCAGCGCGAGCTGGCGACCCAGTCTCTGCGCAAAACGCACCAGACACCGGAACGCAAAAGCCATGATAATTACACCAAACTGGCGGAAACTCAGCAGTTCGAGCGACGTCTGATTGCGATGATTGAAGATCGGGAAACCACGCTGGGTCAGCTGGCGACATTCAGCGATCAGCAGCGGGTGCAGAAGGAACTGGCGGCGCTCGAAGGACGTTTAATGCGTTGTCGTCAGGCGCTGGCCAAAATAGAGAGACAAATCGAGCGGCAGGAAAAAGGTTTTTGAATCTTTATCACATTTTTTTAATCCGGCATTCAGGCCGGACCTTTTCTTATCTATAATAGTAAGTCCAAAACCTGCTAATCATAATGTTGGCCTATATGTCCGTAGAAAATGCGCCCCCCGAACTTCAGCTTGCTGTCGATTTGATTTACCTGCTTGAGTGCAATGAAATTGCCCCTGAAACCGCGCTTGCGGCGCTGGAAATCGTACAACGCGATTATCAAGAAAAGTTGAAAAACAGTAAGAGTACGCTTTCGATCAGTTACCTTTAAGCTGACCGGCTGCCTGCTTCAGGGGAACCCGTCAATTTCCCCTGAATGGCACCGAATTTCTCAGCTCTGTGGCAATGCATCCGGTTCATCGCCCGGTTGTCGCATTACACGTTTCACTTCCTGCACTTCACTGCCGTCCTGATTATGCAGATACACCTCCAGCTGATTGAACGCGATATTAATGCCGTTTTCGCGGCAAAGCTTATCAATGCTGCGGTTAAGTTCATCCACGGTATAACTGCGATCCCCCAGCTCACGCACATACACTCGCAGTTCGTGATCGAGCGTGCTGGCCCCGAAATTCAGGAAGAACACCAATGGCGCGGGGTCACTCATCACACGGGCATTTTCATGCGCCGCCTGCAATAAGATCTCTTTCACTTTGTCGAGATCGGAACCATACGCCACACCGAGTTTGATCAACACGCGGGTGACGGTGTCGCTCAACGACCAGTTGATCAGCCGCTCGGTCACAAACGCTTTATTCGGGATGATCACTTCTTTGCGGTCGAAATCGATAATCGTAGTCGCACGGATACGAATGCGGCTGACGGTGCCTGAGAATGTCCCGATGGTCACGGTATCGCCAATACGCACCGGGCGTTCGAAGAGAATGATCAGCCCTGAAACAAAGTTCGCGAAGATCTCCTGCAAACCAAAGCCCAGCCCCACCGACAGCGCGGCCACCAGCCATTGCAATTTATCCCACGAGACACCGAGCGATCCGAGCGCTGTCACTGCGCCAATCACCGTAATCGAATAGGTCAGAATGGTCGTAATGGCGTAGGACGTCCCCTGCCGCAATTGCAGCCGCGACAACACGACAACCTCAAGCAATCCCGGCAAATTTCGCGTTAATACATACGCCACAATCACCGCGAGGAAACCGAGCAGGAAATTCCCCAGCGTCACCGTTTGCTGAATGACCGCGCCCGCCACCGTGCTGGAGTAATGCCACAAGGTAATGCTGTCCAGATACGAAATCACCGTCAGCAAATCCGACCAAATCCAGTAAAACACTGTCGCGAAGATAAAGAACAGGCCCATCGTGGTCAGGCGTAATGACTGCTGGTTGATCTGATCCAACCCGATCTGCGGCTCTTCGACTGGCTCGTTGCCCTCCGCGCCATCTTTCGCCGCTATGGTCTGGCGACGCGCCAGCGCTCGGCGATAAGCCAGGCGCCGCGCGGCAACACTGAGTCCGCGCAATGCCGCAAGATAGGCAATGTTCCAGAAAATCAGCAGATACAGGCTGTCAATCCAGCGACCTGCCAGTCGCAACGTGGTGTAAAAATACCCGCTGACCACCAATCCGACGAAGAAAATCGGTGCCAGGGCAATCGCCGTCACCACCACCAGCCGAATACTGTGCGAATCTTTTTCACGCCAGCCATCGCGCGCAATCGGGAAAACCAGAACGGTCAGGGCTAGCATCGTCAGGAAAATCACGACCTGTCCGATGATGTCATCCACCAGCCCGAGCGGCGCTTTCTCACCGCGTACCGACCAGAAAATCAGCGGTAACATCACCAGACTCAGACGAATGACAGAACGACGATAGTGAGCACAAGTGGCCGCCGGCGTATTGAAGTGCCGTTCATTTATGCCGCCCGGTTTGAGAATTCGATAACAAAAGCCCATCACCAGCTGGAAAACCGCCAACCGTTGCGCCAGTGTCCAGAAGAAATCACTCGGCTCGATATCACACACTGAAAGCCAGTAGCCGATGCCGAGCATCAGCAGGACGCCGGGCAAAACATTCAGCGCCATTAATGCCAGCGCCTGCGGCGTATGCAGTTGGCTGTCCCGCTTGAGCTGTCCGACATCATTGCTCAACATTTCAATCCGCTGGTTAATATATTTCCTGCGCCACAGCAGCAACAAAATTACGGTTAACAGCGGAATGGTCACCGGCAGGGAATGCAGTGCACCCAGCATCAGCTCACCCGGCGGAATACTGACATGCAGGCTGCTCAGCTGATTTTTCACTTCATCTGGCAATGACTTGATGAACTCCCAGTTCATCGGTTTATTGCTGCTCACCCAAAAAATCTGCTGGGTCAGCGTTTCGGTCAGCGACTGGTTGATGCTCAGCAATTGTTGCTGGTTAATCTGCAAACTGATGGCCAGCGACAACTGATTACCGAGCTGTTTATTCAGTTGATCAAGTAGCTCACGTCGCATGTCGA
>NZ_JYDF01000190.1:0-695 GCF_003263525.1 Rahnella sp. NRRL B-41462
TTTTCAGCAGCAACGGTGAGCCGCTGTCGCCCGGCAAAGTATCGCAGCGATGCGATAACACACCCGGTTGCGCCCATCCGGTGATCAGACAATCCTGATGTACATACAAATCATCCAGATGATCTTCCGGGTATCCGGCCTGGGTCACTTTCCTGCCTTCCTGTTTCAGCAGAGCGGTCAGGTTGTCACGGGAGCCTTCCCACAATGGCAGGGGTTTGATCGGCAATGCCAGTTTTTCATCTGTCAGGCGAACCAGTGCGAAATCAAACGGTGCCGCTTTAGGCGGAACAATCCAGCCATCGCCATCCGCTTTCAGTTTCTTGCCCAATTTCGGATCCACCAGCGTTTGTAATGCGGTGATCTGATATCGCCATTTCTGATCATGAGAAATGAATCTCAGCGCCACGACTTTGTCTATTTTGCCCGGAGGCGCCAGCACACAATGGCCCGCCGTGAGGACAAGATGTTTAGAAATGAGCGTCGCGGTGCATAAATTGCCGCTCTCGGTTTCAATCTGCCCGATGGCCTGCCATGGCCAGTGCGCCGCCGCAGCCACCGGTGTGCGCTGATCGTGACCAAAGAAAAGGGCCGTTTTTTCTTTCATGCTGATGGAAGGTGTGTCGGAATCTGCATCATCAGGAGAGTCTGCATGTACAAGGGCACTGGCGGTAAAACAGAAAAAGCACAAAAACAGC
>NZ_JYDF01000191.1:0-832 GCF_003263525.1 Rahnella sp. NRRL B-41462
CCAGAAACATCCGCCGGCAAACAGCGCGGTTTCGCTGTGTGCAGTGCCTGCTGGCTCATCTTTTGCCGGTGCCGGGATCACGACCGCCGGTTCAGCCCCCCGCCCCATGACCAGGCATTATTTTCGAACACGAACGCAGACGCCAGCATCAGCCCGGCGATAAGGCTGTAGTGGCGAAAGTTACGCCGGTTTTTCGATGCAATTTTCATAGTCAATTTCCTGCCAGATTAAGCTTTAGGGGTGAACGTCATCGCCAGCCCGTTCATGCAATAACGCAGACCGGTCGGTTGCGGACCGTCATCAAACACATGTCCCAGATGGCCGCCACACCGGCGGCAATGCACTTCATCGCGCACCATACCCAGCGAGGTGTCCCGGCTGGTTTGCGCCGCATCGGCAAGAGGTTGCCAGAAACTCGGCCAGCCGGTATGGCTGTCGAATTTGGTCGCTGAAGAGAAAAGAGCAAGGTTGCAGCCTGCGCAGGCAAACTCGCCCGCACGATGTTCGTTGTTTAACGGACTGGAATAAGGACGTTCGGTGCCTGCTTCGCGCAAAATACGGTACTGATCATCGCTGAGGCGCTGATGCCACTGGGCATCCGTCAGCATGATTTCGAATTTCGCAGGTTTTACCTGCGCGCCGGCATTGCGGGAAAACAGTGACGGGACCAGCCCCATCATGGCCGCGGCAGATACCGCGCCACTGCCCAGCAGGAAATTACGTCTGTTAATCATTTTTGCCACCGATCCGGTTGCTGTCGATGGCATCAGATTACAAGGGGAGGGATTACGGAATCCTCGCGGAGAGTTAACGGTTTTGTGATAAATGGGGG
>NZ_JYDF01000192.1:0-742 GCF_003263525.1 Rahnella sp. NRRL B-41462
CCCGCCGTAGCGGGTTTTAAAAGCCAGAAATGCGTTCTACGGTTTGCAGTTATCCGGCATCGCTACCGGCCACTGTCTTGCGCTGCCAGCGCCGTATAAAACGGCAATGCCGCATTCCTTATCGATCCTTGCAAGCGGTTTACCCGTTTTATCAATCATCATTGACATCACAGGCGTTGAAACGACGGCAACGCCGCTGTCAAACGGTGAGACGGCACTGAATAGCGGTGCAATGGCAAAGTTACCCTGTACATCGACAAAACCGTAATTATTGTTCGTTTTGGCGAATGCCAGGCCATCCACAGGCAAACCTAAGTCGGCATAAGCAATACCCTCAGCTTGTTTCCCCTGGCCGTTTATCCAGGTTTTCATGCCGTCTGCGCGTGTCAGTACAGCATGATCATTCACCATCAGGCTGGCATTCCCCTGTACCGTCAGTACTAATTTACCGGTGTTGTCGACATAACGGGTCGCTGGCGTACCATCCTGCGGGTCGACTGACGGACTTTATTATTGACGGAAGGCTTGTCGACCACTGAGCCGCTGAGATCAACCAGCAGTGCACCTTGGGTCGTTTCGACAGGCTTGTCCTGCACGGCATACCAGATGCCAACACCAGCCAGAATAATGAGAATAAGGAATACGTTGAGAATGAATTCTCTGACGAAATTAAGAAGACGCCAAGTCCACTTAAAAAAACCGGCGATAATTCGCCACAATGTGCGCATGGTCTCTCCAACAA
>NZ_JYDF01000193.1:0-1307 GCF_003263525.1 Rahnella sp. NRRL B-41462
TATTTCCTAGTTTACTTGCTGCCGCGCCACCCATTATCGGCGTTACCGAAGCAATAATGATATCCATTCCCTGCTTCGTTTCGGCGTAACCTTCCGCAGTCTTACGGTCTACCCTCAGAACATCCATTGCATATTGCGTCAGCGCATCCTTTACCTGTTGCTGATTCTGCGCATCAACGCTCGTGATATTCAATAGATTAACTATTTTCCCGTACGAGTCCGCGTACATATCACTGATTTTATTGTTATATTGGCCGGTTTCGTACTCGCCCTTAGCCGCTATAACTTCAAGTCTTGCACTGGCACACCCCGCACTTCCGGCCTTGCCATTACTGCACGCATCAATAACCTTTTTGTCGCTGGCGATATCTTTCTCACGCAGGTCGTTTATCTGTTGCTGTGCCTGCTCACGCTCCACCGGATCTTTACTGTTCTGGAGTTTTTGCTTCGCCAGCTCCAGCTTCGTCTTTTCTTCCACGCTGAGGAAGTTATTCTCCACCGCCGTCTTCCCGGCAACCGCACCTGTCCCTGCGGCAAACGACGAATCCCCGGCTACGCCGCCTGCCAACCCGGCGGCAAGCATGCTCAGCGCGCTCACATTGGCCTTTTGCTCATTCGTTAGATTTTCCGGGTTTATGCCCGGATATAGCTCTTTCGCAATCAACTGCGCAGCCAGTTCACCGGTCGCGGCCCCGGCTGCACCGCCCGACACAGAACCGCCCTGCAGATAGGCGACCACTGCGCCGGCAAGCGCATGCCCGGTGATATTTTCGACTTCGTTAACGTTGCCTTTGGCGTCTGTGGTCGCCGCCTTCACCGCCAGAGACAGATAAGGGGCCAGCCCGCCCGCCAGCGCCTGGCTCATGTCGCCACCGGTTAAGCCTGCCAGCGCGCCTGATATCGCCGTGCCCGCCGTCCAGAACGGGCTGCCGATACCATACTTTTGTTCTGCTGCGATGTATTCCGGCGAGTTCTCCAGCATTTTCTGCTGGTCTGCAGGTGAAGCTTTATTGTACTCCGCCGTGCCTGACAATCTTGCGAGCGCGTCACTTCGTGCATTCACCTGCGCCTGCATGACCACGTTCTGCATCGTCTGGACGCCCACCTGGCTGATAGCCTGCGCCACGGCCTGATTTTCTTCTATTTTCTGCTTGTCGAAAATTTTATCGATATGCCCGTTGGCGTTCTCCGTATCACGGCTCAGCGTACTCACATCCTGCGTTTGCTGGCCGGTATCACGCACCGTAATGCTGCCATCAGCAACCGCTGAACGGGTGGTGCCCGATGCGCTGCCGCTGGCATTGGTC
>NZ_JYDF01000194.1:0-1574 GCF_003263525.1 Rahnella sp. NRRL B-41462
CAGCGTGCCGGTTTTATCCACCACAATAGCGTTCAGATCTGCCAGTTCCTCAAGAAAAGCGGAGCTGCGGATCAGAATGCCGTGACGCGCGGCCACGGCAATACCGGCGATTGCCGTGGCCGGTGCGGAAAGCACCAGCGCACACGGACAGGCCGCTACCAGTACCGCCAGCATGGCGTGAGCATCACGGGTGATAAACCAGGTCGCCGCCGCAATCAGCAAAATCAGCACCAGATATTGCCCGGCATAACGCTCAAGCAAACGGGTGATCGGCGGTTTGGCATGCTCCGCTTTTTGCATCAACGCAATCACTTTTCCGAGCGTAGCATCCGCACCGGTGCGCGTGACTTCAACGCAAAGCAATCCGTCGAGGTTGATGGCACCGCCGAACACATCGTCACCCGCGCAGGCTTCCTGTGGCACCGATTCGCCGGTGATCGGTGCAGTATCGAGACTGGCACGACCTGATAACACACGGCCATCGGCGGGCAACCGGTCACCGGCGCGCACTTCAATCCGGTCACCGGTTCGCAACCGGTGGTTATCGATTTCCTCAATCTCACCATCGGGCAAAATTCGCCGGGCGCGGCTGCGGGTCAGATGGCTGAGCGCATCGATGGCTTCCTGCGAACCGATAACGCTGCGCTCTTCCAGAATATGACCAAAAATCATAATGCCCGGCAGCAACGCGGCGGTCATCAGGTCTCCCGTGGCCCACGCGCCAAGCATCGCCAGCGCAATCAACTGATCGGTGACGCCGTGCAGGCTCGGGCTGCGCAAACTATAAATTGCCGAGCGCAGCACAGGAACTGCCACCAGCAATGACGCCACACCAAACAGAATTTGCCCGACATCACTTTGCTGTGGAAACAACCATTGCCAGATCCAGCCGCACAGCAGCAGACCAAACGCCGCCATCGCCAGAAGCAGCTGTACAGCCATGCTTCGCTGTTCATGGCGCGTTAACAGCACGCTTTTCGCTGCCGGTTCTTCAGAAGTAAAAGAAGTCACAGGGCAATACCTCAGGGTTGAGAGGATGGACGGTCTGGCCCCGGCAGGATCAGATGTGCATCGTCATGGGGATCAACGGCAGTGACGCCGCCCGCATGGGCAAGGATTGCCGGCATCCGTTCACGCCACAGACGCCACAGTAATTCAGGTGAATGATCATTCGCCAGTTGCACCACGGTTGCAGTCTCCGTGGAAGCCTGGGCTATCTGTTCGCTGGCTTTGGCATGGGAGACCTGTAAGGTGCGATCTGCCGCCTGAACCGCCTCCTGATGCGCACTGGCAGCCTCATTACTCGCGCTGGCGATGTTCTGATCCGCCTGCTGACTGGCCGTCAGTACGGCATTAAACGCCTCAACCGCCGACGGTGGCAGAGAAGACTGCACGTCAACGCGACGGACTTCGATACCGGAGTTGCTGCCTGCAGCTCTCAGGGCGGCGAGTTGCTGATTAATGCCCTGACGTAAATCGCCACGCAGCCGTTCCCGTCGTTCGGCGATATGGCTGTCGTTACCCACCATTTCCGCCGCGCGACCAGAATGGTATCCAGACTCGCGTGAGGCACA
>NZ_JYDF01000195.1:0-2219 GCF_003263525.1 Rahnella sp. NRRL B-41462
TGGGTGTATTAAGGTCAAATAAATAAGTTGAAGTTTGCTTTGGTATAGGTGTTAGCCTTTAAAACCCCCTCCCGTCCTCCCCCTTCGCAGGGGGAGGTGCAAAATTATTGATTAAAAAAACTCTGTTTCAAAGCCCGCTCCACACCCCGCAGTTCTGCCAGTCCCCGCAGACGTCCAATTGCCGAATACCCCGGATTGGTTTTCTTATGCAAATCATCCAGCATCTGATGGCCGTGATCCGGGCGCATCGGGATAGCGCGCAGATTGCCAGCGCGGCGACGTGTTTGTTCTTCCGTCAGAATCGCTTTGATAACCGCCACCATATCCACATCACCATCTAAATGATCGGCTTCATGGAAGCTTTCCGGCACGTCTTCGCGCTGGGTGGCGCGCAGATGGATGAAGTGCACGCGGTCGGCGTAAGTGGTCATCATTTTCACCAGGTCATTATCTTCACGCACGCCGTAAGAACCGGTGCAGAAGCAAAAACCGTTGTGGATACTGTCGACCGTTTCTTTCAACCACTGCATATCTTCAATGGTGGAGATAATACGCGGCAGGCCGAGAATAGGGCGCGGTGGATCGTCCGGGTGAACTGCCAGACTTAAACCGCATTGCTCGGCAACCGGCACAATGCTGCGCAGGAAATGCGCCATGTTTTCGCGCAGTTTGGCTTTGTCGATACCGTCGTAAGTCGCCAGACGCGCACGGAACTGATCCAGCGTGTAGCCTTCTTCCGCACCCGGTAAACCGGCAATGATGTTAGACACCAGCTGATCTTTCTCCGCCTGTGTCATCGCCGCAAAGTATTCGGCTGCCTGTTTTTGCTCATCCGCGCTGTAATAAGACGTCGCGCCTTCGCGTTTCAGCAGATGCAATTCAAAGGCCGCAAATGCGATATGGTCAAAGCGCAGGGCGCGTGAACCGTCCGGCAGCAGATAGCCGAGGTCCGTGCGTGTCCAGTCGAGAACCGGCATGAAGTTATAGCAGACCGTATAGATGCCGCATTCCGCCAGATTACGGATAGATTGCTGATAGTTAGCAATGTGCTTTTCAACATCTCCGCTGCGGGTTTTGATTTCCTCATGCACCGGAATGCTTTCCACTACGGACCACACCAGACCTTTGGCTTCAATTATCGCCTTACGTTTCTTTATCTCTTCTACCGGCCAGACTTCACCGTTAGGAATATGGTGCAGGGCGGTAACCACGCCGGTTGCGCCAGCCTGACGCACATCATCAAGTGAAACCGGATCGTTCGGGCCGTACCAACGCCATGTCTGTTCCATGTGTTTTCCTTAAAATTGTTAACTGACTGTCTGAATGTAGTTGACGCAGGGCCGGTGATAAGTTCAATCTTAATGCGCGGTCTGGTCAGGTGGTCTGCTGGTCAGGCCATCAGACCGACATATGATTCAGCATCAAACCGAACATTAATGTGACCGGGATAACAGATCTGGGATTCAGCATGAACACGGAGAAAATAATGGCATTACCCACCCTTAAAGTTGAACGGCTGTATCGCCAGATTTCTAATGTATTGATTAACTGCATTAATACCGGACAGTTTGCCCCGGGCGCGATGATCCCGTCTGAACGGGATTTGTCTAAACAACTTGGCGTCAGTCGTTCATCTATCCGTGAGGCATTGATTGCGCTGGAGATCACCGGCTGGGTGGAAATCCGTACCGGCAACGGCGTGTACGTCAGCGACCCGTTGCCGCAGGCCACACCTGCGGTGCAAACGGTAAGTACCGAAGAGGAATTCAGCCTGCAATCGCTGGTGAAAGCGCGTCAGGTTTATGAATCTATGACAGCAGAACTGGCGGCGATTAACGGCACCGACGAACAGCGTGAAAAACTGAGAGCTATCGCCCGGGAATTAAACGAACTGAATGCTAATAACGACGCTTTTCTCGAAGCTGACCGCCGTTTCCATATGATGATCAGCGAAATGACCGGCAACGAAGTGCTGCACGATATGATGGGATATTTGTGGGATAAACGTCGTTCACGTCGGTTTATGCGTCTGGAGAGTCATTACACCGAAGTGGATTTTGCCCGTGAAATGAATGCCGATCATCAGGGGATTTTAGACGCGATTCTGGCGCAGGATGGCGCAGGGGCGAAGGCAAGAATGAGCCGGCATTTACAGCATGTGTATGACCAGTTATTTGCGGAATAAATGCAGAAAGACGGACAACTCCCTCCCCTGCGAA
>NZ_JYDF01000196.1:0-802 GCF_003263525.1 Rahnella sp. NRRL B-41462
GCCCGTATCTGATCACCACCAACCCGCAACTTGGCGGGATCGGTAAAACCGATCCGTCACTGTTCAATGCGCTGAACGATTACCTTGCGCGACCGACGTCTGCGATATCTGCCGTGGGCAAACAGGCCACCCCGGGTGGTACCGGCCTGACCTCTGCGGCCTTTTCTGCAACGCCGGTGGCAGGTCAGGTTGTCCATCCTGCGGTTCAGCCTGGCACGCCGTCCAACCCGCGCATTGAAACGGCACCGGTCTATACCGACGAGAGCAAGTTCCTCGGCTCGGCCTACTTTATGGACCGGCTGAAGCTGACGCCGGACTATGACTACAAATTCCTCGGCGATGCCGCCTTCGATACCCGTTATGTCGATAACGCCGTGCTCAGTCAGACCGGACAGCGCTACGTCGGCGGCACAGGGTCAGACCTCGCGCAGATGCAGTATCTGATTGATAACGCCGCCGAACAGCAGGCCGGTCTGGGCCTGCAACTGGGCGTCAGCCTGTCGCCGGAACAGGTCGCGGCGCTGACCAAAAGCATCGTCTGGTGGGAAAAAACCACCGTCAACGGCCAGACGGTTCTGGCCCCTAAACTCTATCTTTCTGCCAACGACACCCACTCGGTGACCGGCAGCGTGATTTCCGGGAACACCGTCAATCTCGACGCCGGGCATATCGTCAACGCGGGCAGTACCCTGCAGGCCCGGACGCAACTGGCAGCAAAAAGCAGCAGCTCGCTGGATAACCTTAACGCCGGGCTGATTGCCTCTAACGGCAGCCTGCAACTGAGCGCGCTGGGCGATATCAA
>NZ_JYDF01000197.1:0-588 GCF_003263525.1 Rahnella sp. NRRL B-41462
TTTATGGCTGCGCAACGACCAGGGTGATGTCGTCAATATTGTTGATGCATCAGGAAAGGCGTTACTGAATCAGAAGAATATCAGCGCCCTTGATGGCAGCCGGATTGAACCTCTCTATGTCAGAAATGATGTTACTTCTGCACAATCGCCACTCGCACTGATTCGTCCTGAATCCGGAAGCGGTAAAAACGGTGCCGGTTTCCTGCGCCCGGATGGTTCACTTCAGCTCGACAGCAAATGGCAGGATATTCAATCTGCTGACGCAGACGGTAATATCGAACAGTTTATTGTCAGAACGGCTGAGGGAACCGGTGTTGTCGATGCTCAGGGGAAAATTGTTATCCCGCTGACCGAAGACAATATTTCGCCCTTTGTTCATGGCTACGCGCTTGATTATCTGGACGGCAAGCTGACCGCACTGGATCACGCGGGTAAGCATTATGATTTGCCCAACGTATTCGAGATTGAGTCTGTGGGTAACGGCTGGTTCCGTTTTCGCGAAACCGCTGCCGAAGGCGCACTGTGGGGCATCTTTGATGTCAACACACAGAAAACGGTTGTTCAGCCCTCTTATCAGGATGTGGGTGA
>NZ_JYDF01000002.1:0-31457 GCF_003263525.1 Rahnella sp. NRRL B-41462
AAATTTTTAGTTTTTCTTTAATACCCCACCCCAACCCTCCCCTTCGCAGGGGAGGGAGCTTAAAAAACCATATTTATCATCGAGAAATTCACTTCATATACCTGTCTCAGCTCCCCAAAAACTCCGTTACCCTGTTCAAAAGTGTGGTTAACCGCTAAAATAGAGAAACTACGAAATTTATTTCATGATTTCATTCGTTTTTTTATAAAACTTTATGGGGATTTAAATATGGAAACTTTACCAGCTTGCCCGACGTGTCAATCCGAATTTACCTGGCAGGACGGCGAAATGCTTAACTGCCCTGAATGCGGACATGTCTGGTCGATGAACAGTGATGCTGCGGCAGATGATGATGTACTGAAAGTGGTGGATGCCAACGGCAATCTGCTGGCGGATGGCGATTCTGTCACCGTGATCAAAGACCTGAAAGTGAAAGGCAGTTCTTCGATGCTGAAAATCGGCACCAAAGTGAAAGGCATTCGTTTAGTCGAAGGCGATCACAACATCGATTGCAAAATTGATGGTTTCGGCCAGATTAAACTCAAATCTGAGTTTGTTAAGAAAAACTGATCTCCGCACCTTCCTGCCTGACGTTCAAAAGCGGTTTTGCCATATCGACATAACCGCTTTGCGAACATACACTCAATGCATAATCTCGTTAACTTTCAGCAGAGAAGAATGCATGAAACAGGCTCAGGACTACTTTAACGCCCTCAATCGCGATTACCTCAAAGTTCATCAGGACAAAGAAAATTTGTTCTGGCAACACTATATGGGCACCGGTGATGACACTGTTTCTGCGGCTTTCTCCGCTGCTGAAACGGCGTACAAACGTTTTATCGCCCAGCCTTCCCGCCCGCAGGAATTGCGTGATGCGATTGCCCGCGTCGAAAAAGAATCCGCCAGCGAGGCGCGTGATGCCTTACTGCACGGTCTGCGTGGCTGGCTGAATTTCTTTGACTGTAACGTGATTGAAGACCCTAAAGCACAGGCGCTGCTGGATGAAATTATTCAGGCGGAATCGGCGCTGTTCGGCAAACGTAAGCAGTACCGCATGACGCACATCAACAGCAAAGGCGAGCGCGTTAATGCCTCCCTTGGCGAGCTGCTGACCAATCAGGCGAATAACGAAAATGAAGTCTACCGCCGGAGTTCGCAAAATGCATTGCGCGAACTGGAGGACTGGCTGCTGCATAACGGATTGCCTGAGCTGATCGGCTTGCGTAACCGTTTTGCGCGTCAGCTCGGTTACCGCAACTACTTCGATTATAAAGTGAATAAAACCGAGCGCATGTCGCCGGAACAGTTATTCGCCATCCTCGATCGTTTCGAAGAGCAAACCCGCGAAAGCAACACCCGCAGCCTCAATGAACTGGTCGCGCGTGAAGGCGACGCCGCACTATTGCCATGGAATATCCGCTTCGCCAGCGCCGGTGACGTCACCCGTCAGCTCGATCCTTACTTCCCGTTCGCTGATTCCCTGCGTCGCTGGATAGACAGCTTCAAGCGCCTGAATATCGGTTTTAATGGTGCAGAAATGCAGCTGGATTTGCTGGTACGCGAAGGCAAGTTTGAAAATGGTTTTATGCACGGGCCGGTGCCGCCGTTCTATGACAACGGCAAATGGGTGCCAGCGGTGATTAACTTCACCAGCCTGGCGAAACCTGATCAGATTGGCAGTGGCGCGAATGGCCTGAATACGCTGTTCCATGAAGGCGGCCATGCGGCGCACTTCGCCAATATCCGCCAGAATGCGCCATGCTTCTCGCAGGAATTCCCGCCGACGTCCATGGCCTATGCGGAAACGCAATCCATGTTTTGCGACAGCCTGCTGGAAGATGCTGACTGGCTGAAACGTTATGCGAAAAATACCGCAGGTGAACCGGTGCCGGATGAACTGATCCGCGCCAGTATTGAAGCCCGTCAGCCGATGCGTTCCTTCAATGAACGTCACATTCTGCTGGTGCCGTATTTCGAGTGGCAGCTTTATCAGTGGCCGGATGAGAAACGCACGCCGGAAGCGATGACCGCGCTGGCGCGTGATGTCGAAACCCATATTCTGGGCGTCACCGGCAGTCCGCGTCCGACGCTCGCTATCCCGCATCTGCTTTCCATGGAATCCGCCTGTTCGTATCAGGGCTATCTGCTGGCGATGATGGCCGTGGAACAGACCCGCGCTTTCTTCCTGAAACGCGATGGTTATCTGACCGACAATCCGGCCATCGGTCCGGATCTGGCGAAGCATTACTGGACGCCGGGTAACAGCGTCAGTCACGACGATACCTTGCGCAGCCTGACCGGCGAGGGGTTCAATCCGGATTATCTGGCGCAGGCCTGTAATCAGACCGTGGATGCGGCGTGGCAGGAAGCGCAGCAGACCATTGAAAAGGCATCAAAACGTGAGCAACCTGAAGCGGATTTCGATCTGAATGTGCATATCCGCGTGGTGGATGGTGCGTTGATCCTCGCTGACAGTGCCGACGGTGATGACGCGATGTGTCAGGATTTTGCGGATTTCGTTGAACAGAACTACGGTAGAAAATAGTTACAGCAAAAAATAAAGATCATGAACATAAAAGCCACCGGCAGGGTCAACGTGCGGTGGCTTTTTTTTTGTCTTACGCCTCAGGTCAACGGGCGTCGGGGCGTATCAGGTCAAAGCGTAAATCTTCTGAAATACCGTAATAGGCAGAAGGGCCACCGGCGCGTAATACCGGTTCGGCAAGCGCAGTCTGATAAATGCCGTCAATCAGCAGATGTGGCGCGATATGCACGGCAACCACTTCGCCCAGCACCAGCCAGGTATCGATATCGCTACCGGCGGCCGTTTTAAGCTGAATACACTGCGTCAGTTTGCACTCAAAGTTCACCGGGCTTTCCAGCACGCGGTCAGCGGCAACCAGGGTGCCGGGTTGTGCGGTCAGACCGGCGAAATCAAACTCATCCGCGCCATGTTCCAGCGAGGCCGAACTTTCATTCATTTTCACCGCCAGCGGTCGGGTGGTGAGATTCCAGACGAATTCGCCGGTTTCCACGATATTCGCCACGCTGTCTTTCCAGCCACTGCTGGCAAAACCAATGATCGGCGGGCGGTAATTGAAACAATTGAAGAAGCTGTACGGCGCCAGATTGCGTTGTCCGGCGGCATTGCGTGATGAAATCCAGCCAATCGGACGCGGGCCGACAATGGCGTTTAACGGATCATGGGGCAGGCCGTGGCCTTTAGCGGGCTCGTAGTAGTAACGTTCATCAGTGTTCATGATTTTCCTCAGCAAATAATTCATAAAGACTATGATTTGTACATTACCCGAATTAATCAGACGTTGACCGTTTTTATGTGCCCGCCCGAGTCAGCATGCATCCGGCAGGCGGCGGCGCTTTGTGGTATCTTGTGCGCCATTCATAAATATCCAACGCCCCATCGCATATTTCATGCGTCGCGCACACCTTTCGGAGAGTCACTCAGGTGGAAAAAAAGAAAGTCTTCCCTCAGGAAAAAAGCGGTCTTCACCCGCGAAATCGTCATCGCAGCCGCTATGATTTCCCGGCCCTGATTGCCAGCAGCCCGGAACTTGCACCGTTCGTCGTCGAAAATAAATGGGGCGATTTGTCGGTTGATTTCGCCAACGCTCAGGCGGTAAAAGCCCTGAACCGTGCTTTGCTGCGCGATTGCTATCAGATTGAAAACTGGGATATTCCGGCTGATTACCTGTGCCCGCCAATTCCCGGGCGTGCAGATTATATTCACCATCTGGCAGATCTTCTGGCGGGCAGCAACAACGGCAATATCCCGCAAGGCAAAGACATTTCCGTGCTGGATATCGGTGTGGGCGCGAACTGTATTTACCCGATTATTGGTTTACGCGAATACGGCTGGCGCTTCACCGCCAGTGAGATTGATCCGGTATCAATGGCGGCGGCTAAAAAAATCGTCGCCACCAATCCGCAACTGACCAATCAGGTGCGTTTCCGTTTACAGGCGAAACCGCAGCGTATTCTCGACACCATTATCCGCCATGATGAGCGATACGACGCGGTGCTGTGTAATCCGCCGTTCCACGCTTCAGCGGCAGATGCGGCATCCGGCAGCCAGCGTAAACGTCAAAACCTGGGGCTGGACAGACGTGCGGGCACCGCAGAGCTTAACTTCGGTGGTCAGCACAACGAATTGTGGTGTGAAGGTGGTGAAGAAGCCTTTGTGGTCCGTATGGCAGAAGAGAGCGCCGGTAAAGCGCAGAACTGTTTCTGGTACACCGTGCTGATTTCCAAAAAAACGACGCTGCCGTTACTGTATGACGCACTTCGTGAAGAGGAAGCGACGGATGTCCGCACTGTCGAAATGGTGCATGGCAACAAGATCAGCCGTTTTGTCGCCTGGACTTTCCTGACGCCTTCGCAGCAAAAAAGTTGGGCAATCAAACGCTGGTCAGTCTGATCACGTTGTGAATTCCTGTATTCCAGCGTGTTTATCTGACGGTGAATATGCTGGAAAAAATACTCCTGCCAGCCCCTTTCTTTTTTGGTGAATTAAATTAAGCTTAATTGACTATAATAAAGTTTGTTAATTATCAGAGTAATGATTTTGCTGGTGAGCTTATTTTTCACTGCGCTATTTAAATTTTCACGCACCTGCCTAAACCCACCCAGGGGTCAGACTAATCTTTCGCATGTTGATGAGTAACTTTACTCATCATCTGTGGGAATTAGCACGTGTATTTTTATAAATTAACTGTGATTACACATTAATTCACGTTATCAGCCACAGGGTGTCTGTCCTATGCAATTATTTTCTCATCAGTTTAGTACGATATGGCGTGATAAATTCGCTGCGATCCAGCAGGCGGTTCCGATGATCGCTTTCACGCCGGAAGGCGTGGTGCTTGAGGTTAACGACTTGTTTCTCAGCAGCATGGGGTACAGCAGAAACGAGGTGATTGGTCAGCCTCACCGGATTTTCTGCACCCCGGAGTTTGTTGCCAGCGATGCGTATCGTCTTCACTGGGAAGGTTTGCGGCAGGGAAAGTCGGTCAGCGGAAATATTAAACGTGTACACAAAAACGGGAATATAATCTGGCTTGAGGCAAATTATGTTCCGGTGAAAAATAAACAAGGCAAAGTGACCGAAATAATTAAAATTGCCAGTGATGTATCTGAAAGAATTAATGAATCCCACGAGCATCAGGGAATTTTACAAGCACTTGACCGTTCAATGGCGCTGATTACCTTTACACCTGAAGGTCATGTGATTTCTGCGAACAATAACTTCCTGAAAGTCATGGGTTATTCTTTGCAGCAAATTAAGGGCCATTCCCACACGATGTTTTGTGTCCCGCAATACTGTGATTCCCACGAGTACCGCAATCACTGGCAGCGTCTGAGAAACGGTGAATTTATCCTTGGCCGTTTTGAGCGCATCACTGGCCACAGTCAGTCTGTCTGGCTGGAGGCGAGCTATAACCCGGTGATAGATGATGACGGCAAAGTGATAAAAATCGTCAAAATCGCGCATGACATTACGGATCAGATGGATCAGCAGCGTCAGCAGGAAAGCATGATGACGCACGTGCATGAACTGTCGCTGACTACTGACAAAACCGCGGCAGAGGGCGTGACCATCGTCCGGCAGGCAGTGGAAGATATGCAGGAAGTCGAAGCGCTGGCGCGGCGGACTTCCGACATCATCGGGCAGCTCGGTCAGACATCTGAACGTATTGGCGAAATGGTTGATACCATCCGCCGTATTTCGTCTCAAACCAACCTGTTAGCCATCAACGCCACCATCGAAGCCGCGCATGCGGGCGAGCAGGGCAGAGGATTTGCCGTGGTGGCGGGTGAGGTTCGTTCACTGGCCGATCAGTCCCGCAAGGCTGCCGTCGAAATTGACCAGCTTACGCAAAGCATCCGTGATGGTGTGATGGCCGCGATTGATGGTATGGGGAATTGCGTCAACCGCGCAGGCGGTGGCGTGGTGCTGAGCCGCAATGCCGGTGATGTGATCAATCAGGTTAACCTCGGTATGCAGGATCTGGTGCGGATGATGGCGGAGTTTTCGGTCGTGGCGAGGGAAAAGGAACAGACCAGGCATTAGTTGCAGAAAGCCGCTGCAAAGGCGGCTAACCGAACGCTTTCTCACTCGCCGTGAAGGCTTGATCGAGAATATTTCGGTTTCTCAATAACGGTTATCACGCGGCCTCTCGCGCCGAAACCGACCAAAGGAGGGAAGTGCTTTCCCTCCTTTGGATTCCTCCCCGCCTTTACAACAAGTGCTTCGCTCGCAGGCTATGTTTCAGGTACCACCGTGACAGGCTGGAAATCTTGCCGCTGCGCGGTGCCTTCGTTTCGGGATTGCAGCCTATGGTCTGCAACCTCTCACTCAGCAAGCTTTCTGAACCGCCCTCACGATCATAAACATGAGATCTGCTCCTCCCTGCGAAGGGGGAGGAGCATTAAGGTCAAAAGTAGAAGAATACGCCGGTATTGTACTCAATCGCTTTATTTATTTGAGACACCAATACTTCAGCACTGGTACAATCTGATGGAGAAACTTGCCCCAGAATACTCTTAGCCAATCTTAAATCACGAATGCCGACAATTTTCTCATCTTCGAATTCGTCTATGTTAATTTCGATGAACTGGTTCAATCGACTGATAACACCTGTATCGATAAGAGACTGAAATTGTTCATCAGTTATCGTAACTTCGATCAAATCTCCCTCAAGAGATACATCAAGATCAAGACGTTGCATGGCATCTTGGCTGGTTGGTACAGAGATACATTTCATGTTATTTACGTCCTGGAATGTTAAAATGAGTGACTTCATTATATTCACTCTGAGTCCTTCCTATCTGCTTACCCCCTTCGAGTATTTTGTTATTTGGAACAATACCGTCAAGATCTAAATAGGTTCTTTTGCCTGGCAGGGAGGGGTTATTGATGCGGAAATAGTCGCCGCTTAAGTCTTCAACGACTTGTACACCAGTCTCAGGGTGAGCGTAAATTCGTTTTCCTGAGTTCGTCGTTGTAACCAAAGGATGATTTCCGGCAAATTTTTTCAATGCTGCATCCAGATCCGCAGTCCGCCAATTTCCCGAAAATTTCTTAGCGCGGACAGCCCCTGCTGCTGATGTGCTCTGTCTTGGAGCTAGTTTTTCTAACTGAGAAATTTCACTGACAGCCCCTAACCCACTGAGCCCGAGCCCGGCAACCACTGACGTGATTGCAATAGCAGAACCCACAGTTGTCTCATTTAATACCTGATCATAACCGGCCTGAACATCACCGCCGAGTTGCTGCGCTGTTTTGGCATAACCTTCAATGTTTCCATTGTAAATACCCCCGGCGGCCAACAAACGGCCTGCCGCTTTGCTGTTGATCTCCCTTGCCACCTGAGCATATTGTTTTGGTTCTGCGCTGGAACTGCCATAAGGGATCCGCTGAGTCGGTGAAGCCTTCACGCCGTTTCGTCTGGCAACGGCGTTGTTATAACCGTCAATAATTTCGCGAAGATACCATTCGTCATACCCGTTCGGGTTTTCACATACCAGATCGCCATTTCCATCTACATAGAAAGGATTATTAAATGAACACCAATCCTCCCAATGATCAATGCCAATCAGCCAGCCTATTCGAAGAGAGTCTTTGACGGTATCGTAAACCTCATCGGCATATCCACTTTGCGCACGTCGCCACGTTTGCGGGCATGAAGACAAACGCTCAGGTAACTCGAAATACCCAAAACGGTTGTAATGACTTTGATCAAGGTCATAATGCTTTTTTACCTGATCCATTGCTCTGTCTGGTGATAAAACGAGGGGGTAATCTTCGGGGGTTAGCTGCCATTCAATATCACTATGTCTATAGAGAGTAAACATGTTCCACCTGCTAATCCTTGCGGGTTGAGTTGATCAAGTTTTAATCATACCTCTTTTCCTGAATTAACCTAAATCTCCCTCATATAAGCCAAATTTAAAAGGTTTACTCATGCATTTAACCCTTAATAGGCTATTTAATATTGTCTGGCGGGGAAGAATTACGTGAACGTCGTCATCCACTACATGACCACGAAATGAGCAGGATAGGGAAGTGAAGTTTTGGGTAATAAAGTGTGGTGACTCCCTCCCCTGCGACTGCCTCTTGATGGAGAGATCTGATAAAGAGGCAGTTCGCAGGGGGAGGAGCAAGTAGCATCAGGAAACGTGTTGCAGGAACTCGCGCAGACGTTCGCTCGGCGGGTTGTTCACCAGATCAGCCGGTTTACCGTCTTCAGCAATACGGCCTTTGTCGATAAAGATTAAGCGTGAAGCCACTTTCTCGGCAAAGCCGACTTCGTGGGTCACGATAACCATTGTCATGCCTTCTTCTGCCAGCTGCTTCATGACGGTCAGCACTTCGTGACGCAGTTCAGGATCCAGCGCCGAGGTTGGCTCATCAAACAGCATCAGTTTTGGCTTAACCGCCAGTGCACGGGCAATCGCCACGCGCTGCTGCTGGCCACCGGAAAGCTCTGACGGATAGTGGTTGGCGCGTTCAGACAGGCCCACTTTTGCCAGCAGTTCTTTCGCCAGTTTATTGGCTTCATCCTTCGACGCACCACGAACGCGGATCGGGCCGAAAGCCACGTTTTCCAGCGCTGTCATGTGCGGGAACAGGTAGAACTGCTGGAACACCATACCGGCTTCCTGACGGATCAGACGTTCATCGACTTTCGGGTCGTTCACTTTCAGGCCATCAACAATCAGCTCGCCGGACGTGATTTCTTCCAGCTTGTTGATGCAGCGCAGCAGTGTGGATTTACCGGAGCCGGATGGCCCGATGATAACCACGACTTCACCCTGAGAAATGTTCAGATCGATGTCGTGGAGCACCTGGGTTTTACCAAAGTGTTTTGAGACGTTCTTGAATTCAATCATATAATTTTCAGTTTGCGTTCTAAGCGGCGCAGAACAAAGCTCAGAGCCAGCGTGATGATCAGATAGATAACAGCAACCGCACTCCAGATTTCCATGGCGCGGAAGTTGCCGGCGATGATTTCCTGGCCCTGACGGGTCAGCTCGGCGACACCGATAACGATAAACAGCGAGGTATCTTTGATACTCACAATCCACTGGTTACCCAACGGTGGCAGCATGCGGCGCAATGCCAGCGGCATGATGATGTAACGCAGCGTTGCACGGCGCGACAGACCCAGCGCCAGACCCGCTTCACGGAAACCGTTGTGAATCGACAACACCGCGCCGCGCGTAATTTCAGCAATATAAGCACCGGAGTTGATGATGATCGTCACCACCGCCGCGCTGAACGGGTCGATCCGCAGATCGGGCACCATCATCGGCAGGGCGAAATAAATGAACATTACCTGTACGACGATAGGCGTACCGCGAATGAGCTCGATAAAGACCAGTGCGACGTTGCTGCTAAACCAGCCACCAAACGCGCGGGCAAAACCCGCAATCACACCAATAATCAGACCGCCAACCAGACCGAGGACCGAAATCCACAATGTCATTTTGGCGCCTTCGAGCAGGATAGGCAGAGCGGGCCAAATTACGCTCCAGTCAAACTGCATGGATTATCTCCTGGTAAAACCACAAACTGCGCCTGTGCAGATTTGCATCTGACAGGCGCTTCTTATCAAGTGCTCTTTCTGAAAAGGAACGACTTAAATGAAAAGGACTTATTTAGGTTCGGTATCAAACCATTTTTTGTAGATTGCTGCGTAAGTACCATTCTCTTTGATGGTTTTCAGCGCGGCGTTGGCTTTCTCACGCAGGTCACTGCCTTGCGGGAATGCGATACCGTATTGCTGGCCAGCCAGTGAATCGCCGACCGCTTTGAACTGACCTTTACCGGCCGTTTTGATGAAGTACAGAATGTTTGGCGTGTCGTGCATGACCGCATCAGCACGGCCCGTGCCCAGTTCCATGTAAGCGCTGTCGATGTTCGGGAACTGACGCAGATCTTTGGTCTGCACGTTGGCTTTCATGTAATCAACGGAGCTGGTACCGCTTTTCACTGCAACGGTTTTACCTTTCAGATCAGCAACGCTTTTGATGGCGTCGTTATTGCTCTTAACCATCACCATCAGGCCGCTGTTGTAATAGCCGTCAGAGAAGTCGATGGCTTTTTTACGTTCAGGCGTGATGGTGATACCCGCCAGCGCCAGATCGATGTTGTGTGTTTGCAGGGCAGGAATGATGCCGCCGAAGTCCATTGGTTTCAGTTCATAGGAGACTTTCATCTCTTTAGCGACCGCGTCCCACAGGTCAATGTCGAAGCCGACGTACTTATCGCCTTGTTTGAATTCAAACGGTACAAACGCAGTGTCGGTAGCTACGATCAGTTTTTTATCTGCTGCGTGGGAGCTAACGGCAAAGGCCAGAGTTAACGCGGCCAGGGAAACTTTTAAGAGTGACTTCATCAGTGAATTTCCTTTGTACATATTATGGGAACGACTTTATATTACGGCGCTTTGATGCAATATTCATGCCAAATGACAGGTATATTAAAATTCAATGGCTTATCGCTTTGCTGAACCGATCAGGCAGTGATTAAAAATCAGATTGCACCAGTTTGACGCATTGCTGCACGTCGCCATGTTCTCTCATGGTGCACAGCTTCATCATTAACCATATGATGTATTTTAAACAATCATTAATTAACAAACGCGCTGCTCAAATGATAACTTGCTCTAACTTTATTGGTACATGAGCAAAACCTGTGCTCAGTTTTGAAGCAAATGTAAAGAGAAAAACGGGGGTAATAACGGGGGGAATGACTTGCGTTGAACCATAATGGTGCGTCAACGTATAAGGTAAAGTTCTAGCGCAACTGGCTGTCTTTACTGCCACGACGATTGTAGCCCGCGTGATCTTGCTGCTTTTTATCCAGGGCGGCCTGACAGGTGACGCAATACTGTACGCCCTGAAGGGCTTTCCGGCGCGCCTCCGGAATGGGTTCGCCACACTCCTTACAATAATGCGCACTTTCGCCATGCCCGAGAGACTGACGTGCGCGATCAACGGCATCATTGATCGTTGAATCAATCTGATCCTGCACTGCGCCATCTTGCGCCCATCCGCTTGCCATAGTGACCTCTTTTCCTAAGAGTTATCCGATAGAGTTTGTGTTATTTCGAGCTCTATGTTAAAAAAACCCATGAATTGAATGAATGTATTTCAGACATAAATAGATTGTGTGAATTTGTTGCTTTTCGCATATTCGTGACCTCATGATCTGCCCGCGGAGCCTTGTTCCTGGCAGGTCTTAGCGACTTCTCATTCAGTTCCCCTCGCTGCCTCGCAGCTACGACCGGCCAGACCAGGAAATGGATTTCGTCAGACACATGTGCTTGCTTGGCTAACCATGATAAGTGCCCACTCTTAAGTGTAGTCCTAAACACGATGAAGATTTCGCACCGTGATCCATTGGCTGGGGATATCAACGCAGTTTCACGGTACTTTTAATAAAGCACGATAATAAAAACGTGCAGTTTGTCATGATGATAATAAATGTTTATTGAAAAAATGAAGTCAGCATGGCCCGGGGAACATATCGCCCGGGTTCGTCGGTCTCCGTATTTTAGTATGGCAACGCTGAACCGCAATTTGGGTAAAATTGTCATTGGCCTGCCGATGGCGTTACTGATCATCTATCTGGTGATTTTCAGTCGTCCGCGTTATCTCAGTGAATCCACCGTTGCGATCAAAAGTTCTAACGACATCAGCGGCACCAGCCTGAATGTCGGCTTACTTTTGGGGGCAGGAAACCCGGGCACAGCCCAGGATGCGATGTATTTAAAAGAATACATCAACTCACCTGACATGCTGGCCGCGCTGGATAAGCAACTCGATTTCCATTCTGTGTTCGGCAGGAGCGGCGTAGATTTCCTCTATCATTTGCCCAAAGATGCCAGCCGCGAGCAGTTTTTAAATTATTACCGCGATCGTATTGCCGTCACGTATGACGATAAATCTGGCCTGCTGACTATCGGCACACAGGGCTTCACCCCGCAGTTCGCTGAGCAGTTTAACAAAGCCGTTCTCAAAGAATCTGAACGCTTCATCAATGAAATTTCTCATAAGATCGCCCGCGATCAGCAGGCATTTGCTGAAAACGAAATGCTTGAGGCCCGTGCACGTCTCAATGCGAGTAAAGCGCAGTTGCTGGCGTATCAGAACCACAACAATATTCTCGACCCTGAAGCGCAGGCGATTGCCGCCACCACGCTGGTGAACACGCTCGTCGGGCAAAAAATTCAGATGGAAGCGGAGTTACGCAATCTGCTGACTTACCTGCGTGACGATGCGCCACAGGTGATCAGTGCGCAAAATGCGATTACGTCTCTGGGCAAACAGATTGATCAGGAAAAAAGTAAAATTACTGCGCCTGATGGCCGTCAGCTCAATACCATGGCCGTGGATTTCGAAGAGATTAAGTCGAAAGTGCAGTTTGATACTGAACTCTACAAACTCACCCTGACATCCATTGAAAAGACGCGTGTTGAAGCTGCCCGCAAACTGAAAGTGCTGTCGGTGATCAGTTCGCCTCAGTTACCGCAAGAAACCACCTTCCCGAATGTCCCTTATATGATCGCCAGCTGGTTGCTGGTGTGCTGTCTGCTGTTCGGAACGATTAAATTATTGCTGGCCGTTATCGATGACCATAAAGACTGATGTGGTCTGTATCGCTTTCCCTTTTTGCCTGAAGAATCGCCTACAGAGTTTGTTATGAAATTATTGAAGTCCGTTGTTATCTTGCTGGCCTTCCAGCTGACCCAGGCCAATGCCGTGGGGATCAATGCCGATCCGAATATGACCGGCGCGGCACCGTTGCCGACATTTTTAACCGGCCAGACGCAACAGACGAGTCCGGATACCGGCTTTGATGATTCCCCACCGCCGCCGGTTCCGGCAGTGATGAGCCGCATGTTCGGTGCGCAGTTATTTACCGGCGGTGCGGCTGCCGATAACGCGGCCAGTATCGGTTTCAACCCGAATTACATTGTTGGCCTCGGCGATCAGGTACAAATCCGTTTGTGGGGCGCGTTCAATTTTGACGGCGCGCTGACCGTTGACCCGAAAGGTAATATCTTCCTGCCAAACGTCGGCCCGCTGAAAGTCGCAGGCGTCTCGAACAGCCAGCTGAACAGCGTGATCACCACCAAGGTAAAACAGGTTTATCAGGCCAACGTCAACGTGTATGCCTCCCTGCTTCAGGCACAGCCGGTCAAAGTGTTTGTCACCGGCTATGTGACCAATCCCGGTTTATACGGCGGTGTGGCGTCTGACTCACTGCTTTCTTATCTGAGTAAAGCCGGCGGCGTCGATACTGAACGCGGCAGCTATGTCGACATTGTGGTGAAACACAATGACCGCGTGCGTTCGCGCATTAACCTGTATGACTTCCTGCTCAACGGCGATCTGCGCCTGTCGCAATTCTCTGACGGCGATACCATCGTGGTCGGGCCGCGTCAGCACACATTCAGCGTGGAAGGCGATGTCTTTAACAGCTATGACTTTGAATTCCGCGACAGCACCATTCCGGTCAGCGAGGCCCTGAGCTGGGCACGCCCGAAACCGGGCGCGACGCACATGACCATTATCCGCCAGCAGGGCAGCATGAAACGCAGCGAGTATTACCCGCTGGGATCCGCACCGGGGCGCTCACTGCAGGATGGCGACAAACTGATTGTCAGTTCCGACCGTTATGCGGGCACCATTCAGGTTCGCATCGAAGGCGCGCATTCCGGTGAACACGCCGTGGTGCTGCCGTATGGCGCCACCATGAGCCAGCTGTTGCCAAAAATCCGCACCAACAGCATGTCGCAGATTAACGCCATCCAGCTTTACCGTCGTTCTGTCGCGCTTCGCCAGAAAGAGATGCTGGATCTGACCTTGCAGAAACTCGAAGAAGCATCACTTTCCGCCCAGTCCTCGACGCAGGAAGAAGGGCGTTTGCGTGCGCAGGAAGCCCAGTTAGTCAGCCGTTTCGTGGCGAAGGCGCGTCAGGTGGTGCCGAAAGGCGAAGTGGTCCTGAGCGAAAATAATCTGAATGAAGTGATCCTGGAAGACGGCGATGTCATCAACATTCCGGAGAAAACCTCACTCGTGATGATCCACGGCGAAGTGCTGTTCCCGAATGCGGTGAGCTGGCAGAAAGGTCTGAGCCCGGATGATTACATTGAGAAAGTCGGTGGCTACACGCAAAAAGCCGGGAACTCGAAAGTCATCCTGATTAAACAAAACGGCGAAGCGATTAACGCGGAAGACGTGAAGACGTTGCAGCCGGGGGATGAACTGATGGTTCTGCCGAAATACGAATCGAAAAATATCGAAATCACCCGCGGCATCTCGACGATCCTGTATCAGCTGGCCGTCGCCGCGAAAGTGGTGCTGACGATTTAATGATTGGGATCTTTTCAGCGGGCATACAACGTATCCCGCATCTGGAAGCGTTTCTCGGCGAACCCTGTCGCAAGCTTTCGCTGCTGCGACCGGTGCCGGATGGCATCACCCGCATCGCGGTGTGGGGTTACCGGCCAACCGGCGGGAAAGCCGTCGCGCGGGCAGAGCAGTCAGGCTTGCCGGTGCTGCGGCTGGAAGACGGGTTTATCCGCTCCCTGGGGCTGGGCGTGTCGGGCTGTCCGCCGCTCTCAATGGTTTTAGAGACGCAGGGAATGTATTACGACGCCTCGAAACCCAGCACGCTTGAAATGCTGATCCGCCAGCGTGAAGAGAATCAGCCGCTGCAGGATACGGCGCGGCAGGCCATGCAGATCATCGTGGAAGGTGATCTGTCGAAATACAACCAGGCACCGGCCTGCACAAAGGCAAAACCCGAGTGTGGCGCGGTGCTGGTGGTCGATCAGACTTTCGGTGATATGGCGGTGGTTTATGGCAATGCAGGCGCGGAGCAGTTCGAACAGATGTTGCAGGCCGCCATGGCAGAAAATCCGACGTCTGAGATATGGGTAAAGATCCACCCGGATGTTTTGCTGGGCAAAAAAGCCGGCTATTTCACGCAGATTACCCAACTGGCGCAGCAGGATCCACGCATCAAACTGCTGGCTGAAAACGTCAGCCCGCAATCGCTGTTGCGCGTTGTCAGCCGGGTTTACGTGGTGACGTCTAACTACGGATTTGAAGCGCTGCTCGCCGGAAAACCGGTCAGCGTGTTTGGTCAGCCGTGGTACGCAGGCTGGGGACTGACGGATGACCGTCATCCTCAGTCCGCATCGCTCCGGGCACGCCGGGGTACCGCCAGCGTGGAAGAGTTGTTCAGCGCGGCCTGTTTGCGTTACAGCCGGTACATCAATCCGGCTAATGGCAAAAGCGGCACATTGTTTGATGTTCTCAGCTGGCTGCTGATGCAGCGAAAGCATCAGCAACAGCGGGCGGGGCGCCTCTGGTCGCCGGGGCTGACCCTCTGGAAGCGCAGCATTCTCGGGCCTTTCCTGCGAACTAAAAGCAACAAAGTGAATTTCAGTAAACGCTATGCCGGTGAAGTGGCCTGTGTCGTGTGGGGCATCAAAGGCGAGGCCCGCTGGGGTGCTCAGGCGCAGCAGCGTCAGATCCCGCAATGGCGAATGGAAGATGGTTTCCTGCGTTCGGCCGGGCTGGGGTCTGATCTGCATCCGCCGCTGTCGCTGGTGCTGGATAAAACCGGTATCTATTACGATGCGACGCGCCCGAGCGATCTGGAACTGTTGCTGAGTCACAGCAATCTGGCGCCATGCCAGCAGCAGCGGGCTGCCACGTTACGCCAGAGACTGGTTGCCAGCAAAGTCAGTAAATACAACCTGGGCGCGGCGTTTACCTTGCCCGCTGAAGCGACGAATAAAACGGTGATTCTGGTGCCGGGGCAGGTTGAGGACGATGCCTCTATCCTGACCGGCACGATATCCCTGCGTACCAACAGCGCGCTTTTACGCACTGTCCGGGAACGTAACCCCGGCGCTTACATTATTTATAAGCCTCATCCGGATGTTCTGGTGGGGAACCGGCAGGGACACATTCCCGCCGAAGATGTCAGCCGCTGGGCGGACAGTCAGGCGCTGGATGCAGACATTATTCAATGTATTCAGGCTGCCGACGAACTGCACACGCTGACGTCGCTGTCAGGTTTTGAAGCGTTGTTACACGGTAAAAAAGTGGTGTGTTACGGCATGCCATTTTATGCCGGATGGGGACTGACGCAGGATGAGCATGCCTGTTCACGCCGGCTGCGCAGCCTCACTTTAGACGATGTGGTTTACCAGGCGCTGATTGCCTACCCGTCGTATATCGACCCGCAAAGTCGGGAGCCCATTTTGGCAGAGCAGGCGGTTGAACTTCTTGCTGCGACGCCCCGGGCACAAATGCAATTCACCAGAGTTAAAGCGGGCAGGATAGTCCGGTATTACAGAAAACTGCTCATGCTGGTCCGGGTGACGTTGACGACCTGAACCGGCTTCTTACTACAAGCTTATTGCATTAATGGAAACGGACAGAAATGGACAGTAAGGCGCTTACGACATTACTTTCTGGGAAAAAATATTTGCTGTTGCAGGGGCCGATGGGGCCTTTCTTCAGCGATTTAGCTCAGTGGCTGGAGTCTCTGGGGCGTGAGGCGGTGAATGTCGTCTTTAACGGCGGTGACAGGGTGTATTCGCGAAAGCGTGAATACCGCTTGTACCAGCAAACGCCAAAAGAGTTTCCGACCTGGCTGAAAGCCACCTGGCAGGATTACGACTTCGATACCATCGTGTGTTTCGGGGATTGTCGTCCGTTGCATCAGGCGGCAAAACGCTGGGCACAGGCTAAAGGCATACGCTTCCTCGCGTTTGAGGAGGGATATCTGCGCCCGCATTACATCACGCTGGAACAGAATGGCGTGAATGCCTATTCCAGCCTGCCACGCGATGCGGAGTTCTACCGCAGCCTGCCTGAAATGACCATGCCGGAAGTTGAACAGCTGAAACCTTCAGGCTGGCAGCGCGTGCGTCATGCGGCCGTGTATTACCTGGCGGGCTGGCGCTACCGGCACGACTTCCCAAAATATCGCCATCACAAATCCTTCTCGCCGTGGTATGAGGCGCGCTGCTGGACCCGTGCTGCCTGGCGTAAAAAGCTGTACGCCTTCCGCCAGCGCAACATTTTGCAGCAACTGCAGACGGATCTGGATCAGCGGTATTATCTGGCCATTTTGCAGGTATATAACGACAGTCAGATCCGCAATCACAGCCCGTATCAGGATGTGCGTGATTACATCAATGAAGTGATGCACTCGTTTGCCAAAAAGGCACCTTCCGCTGAGTATCTGGTGATCAAACATCACCCGATGGACAGAGGGCACCGCCTGTACGGGCCGCTGATCCGCCAGCTTGGTAAAAAATACGGCATCGCTGACCGCGTAATCTACGTGCATGATCTGCCGATGCCTGAGTTGCTGACGCATTCCAAAGCGGTTGTTACCATTAACAGCACCGCCGGGATATCAGCGCTTATTCATAACAAGCCGCTGAAAGTGATGGGCAACGCGCTGTATGACATTAAAGGCATTACCTATCAGGGACATCTGAACCAGTTCTGGCAGTCAGGGTTTAAACCCGATGCGAAGCTGTTTAAGCAGTTCCGGCTATACTTGCTGAAGAATACGCAGATTAATGCCGTATTTTATGGTGGCAATAAAGTGGATATCGCCACAGCGACTGATAACCCATATCACCCGGTATTTATCAGTCAGAAACTGATTATGAATTACACCAAACATCAGCCTTCATAACGATTAACCTTCAAAAACAGGCAGAGGAATATGCACAGATGCAAAAACGTTTATCAGTTCCACCCTGTGCATATTTCTCATTAGCTGTTCTTCTGCCTTTATTTCTTTCTGCCTGTGCCGGTGCAGTTCCCTCGATGCACTCTCATGAGTGCGAATTGCCTGAGGTGCGCGGCAACACCACGCTGTCCCCTCACTGCGTTTATAAAGAAGCGGTCATCATCACCAGCAGCAACACCACGTTAGATTGCCGGGGAGCGGTGCTGGAGGGGGACAATGAACGCCCTTTTGGCATACTGATCAACAGCAAGGGTAAGCCATTATCCGATGTCACCGTCCGTAACTGCAAAGTGCGACACTTCACCCGCAGCGGGATCCGTATCACTTCTGACATCGCAGCCAATAAACTCAGCCCGAACCACGAAAAAAACTACCGCCGGACACCCACACGGATAACCCTTGAGAACGTTGAAGTGACCGGCAGCGGACGCGTAGGAATTTACTTTGACGATTACGTGACTCATTCAACGTTAAGCCACTCGATTGTCCGCGACTCGTATATGTCCGGTATCTATCTGGAACATTCCTCGCGTAATAATAAAGTCGTGGATAACCAGATCATCGACAACGGCCATGAGCGTTTCGGCAAGGGGAAGCGTGAAGGATTAGCCGTCGATTCGTCAGCTTACAACCTGATTGAAGGCAACCGTTTTGAATCCAACGGGGCAGGGGGTGTGTTTCTGTATAAGAACTGCGGCGAGCATTTCAGCACAGGAAAATCTGTGATCCGCTGGCAGCACAGCGACTACAACGTTATTCGCAACAATACCTTTGTGAATGAACCCGTAGGCATCTGGCTGGCATCCCGGCAGAACCGGGACTTATCAGGATTTGATTGCGGGGATAAACCGAGGGACAGTTCCGGTAAATACTTTAACGATTATGCGGATAATAATGTGGTGGAGGGGAATAAGTTTGAGAAGATAAAAAATAATATTCAGAATGAAGGGGACGATAATATCATCAAATCACACATGCATACTTCATTAAATTTTTAAGGCATTTGTTATAATGATGAGTAGTAAAATCATTCTCGCATGGCTAATAATTTTAATTGCTTTGCTCTTGAGAGGTAAAAAGTATTGTTATAGTGATAAGGATGCGCGCCCCATAAGTGATTTGAATCACAGAAAGAAATGTAATAGGGTGAGTCTAATTGAGTAACACCGCTATGATTGATTTTAATATGATCGTAAATATATTCTACGAAACTATTATATTCATCAATTGTGTATTTGACTTTGTCAAATTTTATGAATTTCTCCCCGTCAAAATAATGTGAGCACATAAATACCTTATTAATGATTATGTTCTTTGAAGGGATTATTTCTGAGGCTAGTGATATCAAATTTGAAATGGCATTAATAGATATCTCAAGTTTTTCTTTAGAGTTAAAATTTAAAGTTGTCTCTGCTTTTAATTCATTTTTAGCTTCAGTGCTTCGAAAGCTCCATGAGTTTGTAATTACACTGTCATTGTAAATTAATAAATCAAATCTTTCATCCATCAAGTCAATAATAAATAAAGACTCTTTTTGAAGGGATTTTATTGTTTGCTCTAATGTAGTTTTATCGAGATCATGTTTGACGCACTGAGTTAGAAATTCACTTTTTATATTAATCTTCTTTTCGTTGTAGTCTATTTTTTGAGCCAATAAAGATGCAATGCTATTATTTGATATGTATGAATTTATCTTGAAGGTGTTCTTCTTGTAAGTGTCTTTATATACTCGTAGTATATCTCTTGAATCACAACTTCCCAAAATAGTTGTATCAATTTGTAGTTCTAAAGAGTTACTTGCCAATATTTTGGTGACTGAGTTTAGCGATGTGTTTACTCGCATAACATTATTTATTTTAGTAGGTAAAAAATTATTGCCTAGCAATTCTACATGATCGATGCTTTCTATTATATCAATGTTTACATGCTCTGGAATTAGATTGATGAATTCTAAAGTTTTTTCTTTTTGTTTGCAATTTAACTTACTCCCAATATTACCAATAAAAGAAATATATACATTTGTTATATTTGTTATATTTGTTAAAAATGTTGCAAAGCTAAAATAAAAAGAATCATCAACCGCTAAGGAGAGAACTTTATCTTCAGTTAAAAAATCGATCAAAGAACCAAGCTCGATGTAATTGACTTCTTCCTTGCTAATAAACATATCTTCAGGAGGTGCATCGTAACCAAAGTAATAATTTTCTGACATTTAATTTTCCTCAATTAAATCTAGGATTCTTTTACTATTTAAATTATCTTTGTATTTAAAGAATATTTTTGATTTATCATGGTCTGCCTTTTCCATTAGGCAATTGTTCTTGATCATTTTTTCCAGATTAAAATACAAGTCATTTATATCTTTAGATATTGTCCCAGGCATATCCGTTAATGGATTGATTAATGGTCCGCCGCGGGCGGCAAAAAATTTTTCTTGATCAAACCAATAATATAAGACGGGCTTGTTCTGGTAAAGCATATCGAAAGAAGCCGATGAGTAGTCAGTTATCATCATGTCAGAATTTATTATAAGTGATTGAACATCAACGTCGTTCATACTATGTATTTTATAACCGGATAAATGGGTGGTAGTACGCAAATATTTATGCAATTTGTGATGTAAACAAGCTTCTAGCGTGTATCCATAATTTTGTAAAAGTTTATTGATTAGAGGGTTGGATAATAGTTCTATCAATTTTTTATAATAAGAGGATTGCTGAAATTGCTCTGTAGACATTCGACTTAAGTTATCTCTCCAGGTAAACATAATAAATATTTTTTTCGTTGGGGAATTTTTTTTCTTTGGTAGAAAATCAAATCTTGAAAGTCCAGTAACTGCAACTTGATTTTTTTCAAACCCAAAGTTTTTACAAACTAGATTACGTTCATGCTCTGAACTAACAATGAATTTATGTGGTAATTCTAGACGCTTTTCCATTGAGTTTTGATCATAGTAACCAGTTGCTCTGTTTAAAGCAAAAATTCCATGCTGAAGAAAATATCGTGGTTTGGTAATGTGCTGAGAAGCAACATCTTTCCATCGGAAAAATATGTCTCTCATACTATCGCTGAAGATGTATTTTTTTGCTGCGTGGAATATTATAAAATGTTTTAAAGAGCCATAATAAACAACATTAGAGTTATTGATTATATTTATAGCTGTAGGTGCATCTTTCTTTATGACATAAAAATATTCGAATTTTAATAGTTTGTTTTTACGAGGAAATGAATTTTGAGCGTATTTAAATAAATGGTAGCTGGAGTCATTTGCTGTATTACCTAGACGCTCACCAATCAAGCAAATATTTCTTTTTCTATAGAATGTTCTGGCAACAAGTGATGCAGTTTTATATTGAATGTTCCAAGATAATTTTTTGTGTGATTTGATTATTTTCTTTACTTTGAAGGAGATTCTTGATCTAAGGCTATTCTTCGATTTTAATAGTAAATAGTCTTCAATAATGAGATTGTCTTTAACGATTGCAGCATGTTTAAGACAACTTTTTTGATACTTCTTATTTAAAATTCTGTGGGCTTCAGAGTAATAACCATGATAAATCAGAATCATGGGCAAGCGTCGGGAGGGTGTAAAAACTTTTAAAATATCGTATCCAATAGATTTTTTGAGGAACGTATTCAACTCTTGATATATTTTTTTGCATGCTAAGAAATTATTGTCAGCTGAAAATTTTGTTAATCTATAAAGTATTCCACGCAAGATAAATAATTTAGCCAGCCATGTTTGTCTTGGTGGTAGTTTGAACTGATTTGTTAGTGCATAAACTTTAATTAAATCCTCAAACACTTTTTCATTAACGATTTGTGTACATGACGGATTATCCTCATCATCTCTTCCACGATATAAATAGGTTACTGCTGGTGTGGAAGAAATATGGTTTGCCTTATACATTGCACTAATAACGAAAATCCAATCCTCTGCCAGTTTAATCCCCACTGGGAATTTTATATCGTTTCTAGTTAATAAATTCTTACTATATAATTTCCCCCAAGGTGGAGGAGTATTCATTAGTATAGACTTATGAAAGAATTTTACTTTTCGTAACGATGCTGATGCCACTTCAGAGTGAGCCTCGATATACCAAGATCGTCGGCTATTAAATGCTTTACTATGAGAAACAATAACCTCTGACTTAGTTTCTTCTGCAATTGCTATGAGTGATGAAATTGCATCTTGTGGAAGAAGGTCATCGGAGTCCAGGAACATAATATATTTACCTTTCGCAATACCTAGGGCATTGTTTCTTGCAACTGATTGACCTGAATTTTGTTGCTCTAATAATATAATATTAGAGTGGTCAGCCATGTACTTTAGTAAAATATTTTTTGAATTATCAGGCGAACCATCATTAACACAAATTATTTCAATATAATATTTTGTGTGTTTTTTACTTAACTTTTGAATAATAACTGAATCTATACATTCAGCAAGATATTTTTCAGTTTTGTAAACCGGTATGATGACAGAAACTAATGCTTGTTTTTCTCGAATATCCATGAGAATGCCTTGAATTTATTGTGTTGAAATATTAGCAATACAGTTTTTATAGTGATCATTTTTGTCTATTAATGCTAGGCCGATTAATAAGCTTAACTTCCCTGTTGATTTTATAATATTTATCCCTTCCGCTTCGTATCTATATTCCCCTCCCTTTATAACCTTACTTATATCTATTTCTGTGACTGTTTTTTTCCTAAAACCTTTTCCATTCCAGTTATATAATTTAATGGTATTATTTGGAGATCCCGTTAACGCGTATATTGAACCGGCATCTAATGCAAGTCCCTGCATTACTTCATTTTGTGGGAAGTTAATTTTAGTTGGCATTAAGTGAATAATGTTTTCTTCAACATCTAAATCACCCATATATATGACTTTTTTACGACTTTCACTCGAGGCCCAAACAATTACTTTGAGAGGGCTGTTTCTATCCATGGCAATTATTTGATTTCCATATATTTTTTGAGAGTAAGTGTATTTTTTTATGATTTTGTTTTTATGTAATAATATTACAGATGGGGACTTGTAAGAGTTGGTCGTTGTAATTACCGAGTTTTTAACGAATAGCCCATCAAGGTGTCCGATTGAATCTGTATTGGAAAATATCATTTGAGATATTAATTTTTTACTGTTGTCATACTCTTCTAGTAGTTGGCTGTCGTGTTCTTTATTGTCAAAACTTAACCAAATAGTATTTTCATTGTCGTCAAAAAAGAACGATTGCATTATTTTTTTTGTGCTGGATGGAAAGCAAGTAAATTTTTCTGCGAAAAGTTTTTTTGAGTTAATTATGTTATTGTTATTTTTTGAAACTATATCAGCAAGGTTTTGAGCATGCACAATACTGGAATATATTAATATAAAAAAAATAATAATCTTCATTTTTTATTCCGATGTTATTTTTTTCTAGAAGAGGAATTGAATTGATCTTCAAGTGCTTCTTTAAGATGCTCTTTATAATTATCTAAATTTGCCGTTTCGGAGTTAAAGTCATTTGCACAAAATGAATGAGGTTGTTCGCCAGTTATTTTTTTTATCTTCAGAGATTTATAATAGCTGCGGGCAGCTTTAGAGCGAATGTTGAAATAATGGCATACGTCTCTTTCTAAAGTTGCTTTGCCTTTGATATACGCTAACCATGGCACAAAAAAAGTTGCCATATTGATATCATTATTGGTTCGAAACTTGTTTGACAGAAAAAGTGTTATCTCAGTTTCATATTCTTTCCATGCCAGCTCAAAAAAACTTTTTTGCAACGGTACATATGTATGCACTAACGGAGTGTCAATATTTATATTGAAATCTTCATCGAATATTTTCGCCGACTTTGTAGATGCAGATAACGTCGGCGTCTCAGTGCCTTTTAAGGACATATTTTTTAGGCTTTTTCGAGAGATAAATAATGAAGAAAGGCCATTGCTTTTGAAAAAATGTCCCGGCGGCAGTGGTCTTGCGACGAAGACATCATCATTAAAATAGATGAAATGCTCAGCAAGATTAGGCACTTTGTGTAAGTGCGCCTCAATGACATGTGAGTTAAAGGTTGGGAGATATTTATCATCAATGATTTCTTTATGATCAATAATTTTTATTTTCTTGTTTGATTCACATCGCAAAGGATTTTGATTATCTGTGATAATAAAAATATTTCTTACCCAAGGCAAATAAAGCTCAATGCTTTTAATTGAATAACGCAGTTCATCATGATTGTTAAAACGCGCATTATCAGTGGAGAAATTACCTAACTTTTCAATATCAACTTCAGACTTATAGTTTTTATACTTCTCTTTCCACTTAATGTCTGAATCATCAACCCATGTAAATACCACATCGATAGGGAAATTAATAGGCAACAGGTTTTCAATAGCAAGGTTATGCTTGATTAATACGTTTTCTTCTAATTCAGGACACTGAATCTCATTCCTAACTATCGGGTATCTCTTGTTAAAATAATCCCTAAAGAAAACTCCAGGACTTTTGATAAATTTTTTTAGTTTTTTCATGTGATAAAAAACCTACAGTGAAAAACGATGACACTTCTCTTTAAGTAAGATACTGAACAACTTCGCTCACATGGGGACTATGACATTGCAATGAGAAGCACTATTATTCATATCCCTTCATCATTTTTATAAGTGGTAATAGCTTCATCAACCGATTCGAAGTACTTCACTTTATTATCCCTTCCAATAAACAAAGCCACATCGCAAAACTCTTTCAGTGATCCGAGGCTATGTGAAACCATCAGAAAGCTGGCTTCCTCATGTCGTGCTTTGAATAAGTCTGCGCATTTTTGCTTAAATCTGGCATCGCCGACTGCGGTGACTTCATCGACAAGATAGTAATCAAATTTAAATGCCATGCTCAGACCAAAACCCAGACGGGATTTCATACCGGAAGAATAGGTTTTAATCGGCATATCAAAGTATTTGCCCAGTTCGGCAAACTCTTCGACAAAGGCGACTTTTTCACGTAACTGATCTGGTGTGGAATAGAGGCGGGCGACGAATTTTACATTTTCACGTCCGGTCAGGCTTCCCTGAAATCCGCCGGCCAGGCCAACCGGCCAGGAAATGGTTTTCTCCGTGTGAATTTTGCCGGAATCCGGGCGGTCAATGCCGCCGATGACGCGTAATAACGTTGATTTACCCGCGCCATTGCGGCCAATCAACGCCACGCTTTTACCTGAAGGCAGCTCAACATTGAGATCTTTAAAAACGTAATGGCGGCCTTTCGGTGTGCGGTAGGATTTTGTCAGGTTTTCGATTTTTATCATGATGTCAGCATCGCCTCTTCACGATTCCGGTAGAGGGCCAGGCCGATAAACAATACAACCAGAGTACAGGCAGCCAGATAATTCAGGCTGACGCCTTCACTGATATAACCCGGTACGACTGATTCGCGGCAAAGCTCAACCACGTGGACGATAGGGTTCCACAGCAGGTAAGGCCAGTATTCCTTCGGTATGTTATGCAAAGAAAACATAATGCAGGAAATGAAATAGAGAGGCTTAATCAAAATAGGCAGGAACTTTTCGGTCTCCGGGAATGACTTTCCGACCACCATAAATATTAAGCCCATACCGCAGGAGAACAGCACTAAAAGTACCCAGACCAGAATCAGAGTAATAAGCTTTGTGACTTCAAACTCTTCGCCCAGCAGGCCGACAATGGCCATAAGTAACACGTACACGACCGCGTATATCAGCGCTTCCAGCATTGCTCTGGCGATGATGGTATCCACAGGGCGAACCGGGCGGTAATTAAACAAACCCTGGTTGGCTTCAATCGCGCCAATAGAACGGTTGGTAATATTGCTAAATACAAAGAAAGGGATAATGCCGTTGATCAGGAAAACCGGAAACGAAATATCCGGCATAGTGCGGTGCATCACGTAGCCAAAAATGGCCAGCATAATCAACATATGTGCCATCGGCTCCAGCGCTGCCCACAGATACCCTAACCGGTACTTACCAAAACGGGTTTTGATTTCCCTTAAAAACAGCGCTTTCACCGCCGCTTTTTGTACTTCTAAGCCACTACGTGCCATCAGATTATTCCAGTTTTTTACATTTTCCACGCTACCGCCCCTGGCTTACAGCAGCCAATGCGCTCGGAATCGGGTCGGATTGTGGGAGGCGGCACATCTTTGATGCTGCCGCAGCAGGGGAGTCACTTTTCCGTAAGTTGCATTTAGGGGGTTAATGCGGTGTCACATCCCTGTAAATTATCTTTAATTTTTATCAGGTTAGGTTGGCAGGTGTTTTTCACAAAAATGCAAAGGTTGCGAAAAAATATTTCAGCAAGTTTCAGGTGTGATCGAGGTTATGTAAAATTGCTTTGAACTATTAATTTGTATTAAATCATTCACACCGCCTATTGGTTTAAGAATTCTCTTAGGATGAAAATAAACATTAAGTTTATCAGTAGGATAATGAAACCGGTTCCAGGGGGTGAAGTTGAGAATGTAGTTGAAAATGTAACTATTTATCAGCGGGATTATTAAATATAGATGTAAAGTTACAGGGTAAGAGGGGTTTTAAGTGCAATTCGCCAGAAGAGGATACAGGTATTTGTTATCGAAAATGAAAAGGCCAGTGACTTTCGTCACCGGCCTTTTCTTGTTAATCGCTCATTTTACCGCCGTATGATCCCGCGGTCAGAGCACATTGTTACTCAATATTTGATTCGATGAACCACAGGAATTTATCCAGGTCGCGCGATGCAGCGGTGAAAATATCTGCGGTGTCTTCATCTTCTACTTCGCCGATAGCCTTACGGGTATCGTTCGCGACAACACCATAACGTTCCGCCAGGGCTTTCAGATGTTCCTGCACGGTATGGATGTTGGTCGGGTAACTTTTCAGCGGGGTTTTATCGTTAACAACCTGCACGGTACCCAGCGCCACACCACCTAACTGCACCACACGTTCTGCGATGGTGTCCTGATGGTCAATAATCGCGGTACGGAAACCATCAAGCATTTCGTGCACGGCAATAAAGTTTGCGCCACGCATGTTCCAGTGAGCTTGTTTGGTGATCAGCGACAGATCGATATATTCAGTCACCAGACGGTTCAGCACCTTGATAGTATTGAGTTTGACGCTTTCATCTAAATCATTGCGTGTGTAGATAAGCTCAGAAGATTTCGTTTTGACCAGTTTAGCGGTACTCATATACATATCTCCTTGTTTCATTAAAATTAATTGCTACTAATGTATTTCGTAACTGCATTCAGTATAGCAATAAATTGAAAATTTGCAGGGCGTACATTCCTATCGTTCTGATAGCGTGTGTCTTATAAGCTCTGCTGTGATTTCACTTCCAGCTTATCATGCTGATTTATAAGGTGGATAGGATTCCTCCTGAACTTCCACTTCTATTAATCTGCTAAAATAAACTAAGACTGATAATTATTTTCATTACGTGGGGGAAGATATTTTTAAATGTAAGTGACAGTGTGCGGATATATTTTTACCGGGATTTTGTTCTGGTATGGAATATGACCAGTCGGCATAACAGTTTGCCGTATTTAATATTGAAATATAACGGCGGGATAATACCCGCCGTTAATCACTGTCTGCTGTCCTTTAAAGCGCCATCGCCCCGCTATACAAAACGGCACCCGTCGGTTGCCCCGTCGGTGAACCGCCGTGAGGCTCGAGGCTTATTGCCAGCGTAAAACCTGCATCCGGCATTTTCGCTGCCAGCGCCAGTTGTGTCGGTTGTTGCGTATTCAGCAAGCCGAGGGAATGCGGCTTGCCTCCCGGCGGAATGGCCCACAGTTCAAGGCTGCGATCTGCGGCGATATTCTGCGCATTGATCGGCGTCAGCAACAGGCTGCGGGTGCTTCTGTCCGCGCTGACCACCCACTGTCCGCTTTGCGTACCGGCGCTGCTGGCCAGTATCGCCACCGGCATTGGCGCTTCTGGCTGAACCAGCAGGCGGGGGATCAGCAACAATGCGGCAAGCCCGGCGGCCAGCGCCCAGCCCATATAAGCCCGCACCGGTCGTGTCGCCGGAGCCGGAAGTCTGGCCGGTTGCAGCGCAAGGTTATGCTGAATGCGTTTCCACACCGATGCAGGTGGGATGACCGGGGTTATCTGATTATCCAGTTGCGTGAAAGCTTCCTGCCAGCGTGCCACTTCGGCCGCCAGTTCAGGGTCTTCCTGCATTTTTTGCTCAAACTGAATCCGGGCCGCGCCGCGCAAGGTGCCGAGCGCATATTCAGCCGCCAGGGCGGCATGATAATGGCTTCTGCTTTTCATAGTCCTACGCAGCTCTTTAAGTGATCCAGGGCGCGACGTATCCAGCTTTTGATCGTCCCCAGAGGTTGTTGAAGATGCGATGAGACCTCACCGTGCGACAGGCCCTGATAATAGGCAAGGATCAGGCTTTGTCTTTGTTCGGCGGGCAGATGTGCGAGGCAGGTGGCCAGAATTTTGGCGTCACTGTCCTGTTGCAGCCGTTGCAAGGGGTCATCATAGTCGCTGGCATCTCCGTCATTCATTGTCTCGTCCAGTTCATCTAACTGGTTATCGCTCCCGCGCATCCAGTCGATAGCGCGGTTGCGGACAATATGGGTGAGCCAGGTCATCGGGGAACTGAGCGCCGGATTATATGAGGCAGCCCGGTTCCACGCGGTGATATAGCTGTCGTGCAACACTTCTTCTGCCCAGGCATGTCGCCGCAACATGCGTAATGCGACGGCGAATAGCCGGGGGGACGTCAGACGATATAACTGCTCAAATGCCTGACGATCGCCAACGGCCATGGCGCTCATCAGTTCGCGCTGTACTTCCGGCGCATTCTCTGGTGTTGGCTTAACGAAAAAATTGTCATGCATTCGCGCGTCCTGACTTACTGAGGTGCTGTTTCATAAGAGAAATCATGCCCTCAGTATAGCCGGTATTATTTTGGCATCAGGACGGTATCAATGACGTCGATCACACCGTTCTTCTGCTGGACGTCATAAGTACTGATGTTGGCGATATTCCCCTTGCCATCTTTGAGCTGAATATTGTGAGGTCCGTTGTTCAGGATCCACAGTGGCTGGCCGTTAACGGTTTTTAGTTCTGCCGCGCCGTTGCCTTTTTTCAGCAGTTTTTCCAAATCTTTCATTTCATATTTACCGGCCACCACGTGATACGTGAGGATGCTGGTCAGGGTGGCTTTGTTTTCTGGTTTCACCAGATTATCCACGGTACCCGCCGGTAATTTGGCAAACGCGGCGTTGGTTGGCGCAAACACGGTGAACGGGCCTTTGCCCTGCAGCGTATCCACCAGTCCTGCTGCTTTTACCGCCGCCACCAGCGTGGTGTGGTCTTTCGAATTCAGGGCATTTTCTACGATATTTTTGGACGGATACATTTCAGCGCCACCGACCATGGTGGTGCTTTGAGACATCATTGCAGCCATTGACGCGGTGCTGAGCAGCAGAGAAGCACAGATTGCGGTACGGAGTAATGTTTTCATGATGGTGTCCTTCGTCAGTTAGGAGGTGAGGTCTTGCCTCACATCTATACATACGAATGACCCTCTGCTTTTGGATGCAGGAAAAATGAAATAAATGAAAATAATTTTCAACCTGCTGATAGAAAAGAAAAAGCCACATCGGGATGACGTGGCTTTTTTATACGATGCGGTGCCATTACTTCCCGGAAGGGGTATTTCCGGCAATATCCACCGTCTCGATTTTGGTTTTGCGCTGCAGGGTAAGTGTTGAACCGGCGGAAGCCGCGATAATCGCCGCCAGCCCGATCCACTGCGTCGCGGTCAGGAATTCACCGAGGAAGATAATGCCGGAAAGCGCGGCCATCGCCGGTTCCATGCTCATCAGCGTACCGAAGGTTTTGGCTGGCAGTTTGGTCAGGGCCATCATTTCCAGTGAATAAGGAATGGCGGAAGTGAGCAGGGCGATCAGCAAGCCGAGCGGTAAAATATCCCAGCTGAAAATAGAGGTGTGTGCCTGGATTGCGCCAATCGGGAAGAAGATTAACGCCGCAATCAGTGACCCCATCGCGGCGGTGCCCGGTCCGTAACTGCTGCCAGCACGTTGTCCGGCGAGGATATAAACCGCCCAGCAGCCACCGGCGATCAGCGCAAAGCACGCACCTTTGAGGTCAACACCGCCGGCACTTTGCCCGAGGGGTAACAGGAACAGTAACCCGATTACGGCCAGCACGACCCAGATGAAATCCACCGGACGGCGTGAGGAGAACATCGCGACCGCCAGCGGGCCGGTAAATTCCAGTGCAACGGCAATGCCCAGCGGCACGGTACGCAGAGCCAGATAAAACGAATAGTTCATGCAGCCCAGCGCCAGGCCATACATCATCAGTGCACGCAAATTACCGCCGCGCATTTTCAGGCGCCACGGACGAAAATAGAGCAGCAACAGAATAGAGCCGATACCAAGACGCAGAGCCGTGACACCCTGCGGGCCGACCACCGGGAAAAGCGTTTTTGCCAGCGACGCGCCGCCTTGTAATGACAACATGGCGATCAGTAGCAACAGAATCGCCACCAGCGGTGAGGTTTTTTTCGGTAACGCAGGGACGGGCGGGCTGTTGTTATGCGTCGCTGCCTGCAGAGCGATCTGCGGATCCTGCGGCTGATTTTGTCCTGACTGTGTCATCCATTGCGCCTTTTGAGGTGATCCCATGAATCCGGAAACTTCAGATTTATAGTTTTGAAAAGAAAGGTAAAGCGCTGTCAGTGTAGAGGGAAAAGTGGCGAGAAAAAATCCTCACGAAAAAGTTTTTTTCGGAACGTGTTTGTTAAAAAACTTCCTAAAATAGTTTGTTTTTTGAGCAAATTTTTAGGAATTATCTGCTAATCTCAAAAAGTTCAATAAGTTTACCTTATAGTTTGTGTGACCAAAATCTCAATAAAATTAAATGGATAGCGTGTGCTGGAAACTTCCTGTTACACCATATGATGCTTTGGACATCTTAATTGAGGCAGAGTTTCACACTAGTTTTTGTTATATTTTCAAACGTGAAGGTTACTTTGGTTTCTCTTTTTGAGGTGGTTTATGAAAAAAATTGCATGTCTTTCCGCATTAGCTTGCGTAGTTGCACTGGGCGTTTCTTCAAGCGCTTTCGCTGACACCAGCACCGTAACTGCTGGCTACGCTCAGGGTGACGCACAAGGCGTTGCTAACAAAGCAAACGGCTTCAACTTAAAATACCGCTGGGAACAAGATAGCAACCCACTGGGCGCTATCGGTTCTTTCACTTACATCGAAGATGACAGCTCTCCTGCATCTGGCGACTACCGTAAAGCACAATACTACGGTCTGACTGCGGGTCCTGCTTACCGTCTGGCTGACTGGGTTTCCATCTACGGTGTTGTGGGTGTTGGCTACGGCAAATTCCAGTACAACGAAGCGGCAGCATCTACTGCTAACCGTGAAAAAAATGACACCAGCGATTACGGTTTCTCTTACGGTGCTGGTCTGCAGTTCAACCCAATCCAGAACGTTGCTCTGGACGTGTCTTACGAACAGTCCCGCATCCGCAGTGTTGATGTTGGTACCTGGATCGCAGGCGTGGGTTACAGCTTCTAATTCTTCGCCGCAGCGTAACGCTTTGCCGTTACCCTCCCGCGAAAACAAAAA
>NZ_JYDF01000020.1:0-3088 GCF_003263525.1 Rahnella sp. NRRL B-41462
TTGCTCTTTAACAATCTGGAACAAGCTGAAAATTGAAAGTTTACAGCTGAACATCACTCTCCGTAGCAGTACTGAGTGATGGATTAGTCTGTAACAGAGTCTCTCAAATAATCGCAGCGCGATGGTGGAAACACCTTCGGGTTGTGAGGTTAAGCGACTAAGCGTACACGGTGGATGCCTAGGCAGTCAGAGGCGATGAAGGGCGTGCTAATCTGCGAAAAGCGTCGGTAAGGTGATATGAACCGTTATACCCGACGATACCCGAATGGGGAAACCCAGTGTGTTTCGACACATTATCATTACATGAATACATAGTGTAATGAGGCGAACCGGGGGAACTGAAACATCTAAGTACCCCGAGGAAAAGAAATCAACCGAGATTCCCCCAGTAGCGGCGAGCGAACGGGGAAGAGCCCAGAACCAGCATCAGTTTGTGTGTTAGTGGAAGCGTCTGGAAAGTCGCACGGTACAGGGTGATAGTCCCGTACACAAAAATGCACAAGTTGTGAGTTCGATGAGTAGGGCGGGACACGTGACATCCTGTCTGAATATGGGGGGACCATCCTCCAAGGCTAAATACTCCTGACTGACCGATAGTGAACCAGTACCGTGAGGGAAAGGCGAAAAGAACCCCGGCGAGGGGAGTGAAATAGAACCTGAAACCGTGTACGTACAAGCAGTGGGAGCCTACTTTGTTGGGTGACTGCGTACCTTTTGTATAATGGGTCAGCGACTTATATTTTGTAGCAAGGTTAACCGAATAGGGGAGCCGTAGGGAAACCGAGTCTTAACTGGGCGTCAAGTTGCAAGGTATAGACCCGAAACCCGGTGATCTAGCCATGGGCAGGTTGAAGGTTGGGTAACACTAACTGGAGGACCGAACCGACTAATGTTGAAAAATTAGCGGATGACTTGTGGCTGGGGGTGAAAGGCCAATCAAACCGGGAGATAGCTGGTTCTCCCCGAAAGCTATTTAGGTAGCGCCTCGTGAACTCATCTTCGGGGGTAGAGCACTGTTTCGACTAGGGGGCCATCCCGGCTTACCAACTCGATGCAAACTACGAATACCGAAGAATGTTATCACGGGAGACACACGGCGGGTGCTAACGTCCGTCGTGAAGAGGGAAACAACCCAGACCGCCAGCTAAGGTCCCAAAGTCATGGTTAAGTGGGAAACGATGTGGGAAGGCATAGACAGCCAGGATGTTGGCTTAGAAGCAGCCATCATTTAAAGAAAGCGTAATAGCTCACTGGTCGAGTCGGCCTGCGCGGAAGATGTAACGGGGCTAAACCATGCACCGAAGCTGCGGCAGCGACGCTTAGGCGTTGTTGGGTAGGGGAGCGTTCTGTAAGCCGTCGAAGGTGAACTGTGAGGTTTGCTGGAGGTATCAGAAGTGCGAATGCTGACATAAGTAACGATAATGCGGGTGAAAAACCCGCACGCCGGAAGACCAAGGGTTCCTGTCCAACGTTAATCGGGGCAGGGTGAGTCGACCCCTAAGGCGAGGCTGAAAAGCGTAGTCGATGGGAAGCAGGTTAATATTCCTGCACTTGGTGTTACTGCGAAGGGGGGACGGAGAAGGCTAGGCTGGCCGGGCGACGGTTGTCCCGGTTCAAGCGTGTAGGGGGTGTGACCTGGTAAATCCGGTTGCATATCAACCCTGAGGCGTGATAACGAGCCACTACGGTGGTGAAGTAGCTGATGCCATGCTTCCAGGAAAAGCCTCTAAGCTCCAGGTAACACGAAATCGTACCCCAAACCGACACAGGTGGTCAGGTAGAGAATACTCAGGCGCTTGAGAGAACTCGGGTGAAGGAACTAGGCAAAATGGTGCCGTAACTTCGGGAGAAGGCACGCTGGCGCGTAGGTGAAGGGACTTGCTCCCGGAGCTGAAGCCAGTCGAAGATACCAGCTGGCTGCAACTGTTTAATAAAAACACAGCACTGTGCAAACACGAAAGTGGACGTATACGGTGTGACGCCTGCCCGGTGCCGGAAGGTTAATTGATGGGGTCAGCCGCAAGGCGAAGCTCTTGATCGAAGCCCCGGTAAACGGCGGCCGTAACTATAACGGTCCTAAGGTAGCGAAATTCCTTGTCGGGTAAGTTCCGACCTGCACGAATGGCGTAATGATGGCCAGGCTGTCTCCACCCGAGACTCAGTGAAATTGAACTCGCTGTGAAGATGCAGTGTACCCGCGGCAAGACGGAAAGACCCCGTGAACCTTTACTATAGCTTGACACTGAACATTGAGCCTTGATGTGTAGGATAGGTGGGAGGCTTTGAAGCGTGGACGCCAGTCTGCGTGGAGCCAACCTTGAAATACCACCCTTTAATGTTTGATGTTCTAACTCGGCCCCGTGATCCGGGGTGAGGACAGTGTCTGGTGGGTAGTTTGACTGGGGCGGTCTCCTCCTAAAGAGTAACGGAGGAGCACGAAGGTTAGCTAATCACGGTCGGACATCGTGAGGTTAGTGCAATGGCATAAGCTAGCTTGACTGCGAGAGTGACGGCTCGAGCAGGTACGAAAGTAGGTCATAGTGATCCGGTGGTTCTGAATGGAAGGGCCATCGCTCAACGGATAAAAGGTACTCCGGGGATAACAGGCTGATACCGCCCAAGAGTTCATATCGACGGCGGTGTTTGGCACCTCGATGTCGGCTCATCACATCCTGGGGCTGAAGTAGGTCCCAAGGGTATGGCTGTTCGCCATTTAAAGTGGTACGCGAGCTGGGTTTAGAACGTCGTGAGACAGTTCGGTCCCTATCTGCCGTGGGCGTTGGAAGATTGAGAGGGGCTGCTCCTAGTACGAGAGGACCGGAGTGGACGCATCACTGGTGTTCGGGTTGTCATGCCAATGGCATTGCCCGGTAGCTAAATGCGGAAAAGATAAGCGCTGAAAGCATCTAAGCGCGAAACTTGCCTCGAGATGAGTCTTCCCTGTGGCTTTAAGCCACCTGAAGGGACGTTTAAGACTAAGACGTTGATAGGCTGGGTGTGTAAGTGCAGCGATGCATTGAGCTAACCAGTACTAAATGACCCGAGAGGCTTAACCTTACAACCACCAAAGGTGTTTTTAGAGACTTGA
>NZ_JYDF01000198.1:0-560 GCF_003263525.1 Rahnella sp. NRRL B-41462
TTTTTCGAGTTCTTCAACGGGTAGCGAGACGTCCATCAGACCCGCAGCTGAACGGCTCATGAGCTGATAACCGGTCCACACGATGTTGGCCGCGACCAGCAATGCAATAACCGGATCGACCCATAACCAGCCGGTCAGATAGACCAGTCCGACGCCCAAAATGACCCCGACCGACGTCCAGACATCGGTCAGCAGGTGGTGAGCATCTGCCTCAAGCGTGATTGAATTGTGCTGCTTGCCAGCCCTTAACAATATTCGTGCCGTCACAAAATTAAGAACGGATGCAACCACAGAAACCAGTAGTCCGACACCAACCGCGTCGAGTGGCTGCGGGGCCAACATACGATCAACGGCGGTATAGGCAATACTGGCTGCCGCTAATAGGATCAAGAACCCCTCAAAAGCGCTCGAAAAATATTCGGCTTTACCGTGTCCATATGCGTGCTTATCGTCGGCCGGAAGTGCAGCCAGGGTCAGCATCCAGAGCGCCATCAGGGCTCCCGCGAGGTTGACCACGGATTCGATGGCATCAGACAGCAGACCGACCGAACCGGTCATTT
>NZ_JYDF01000199.1:0-568 GCF_003263525.1 Rahnella sp. NRRL B-41462
AACCGGCAATATCCAGCGCTTGCGCCGTAGCGTGTTCGCTTAGCCGGGCGTCGGGCTTGTTATAGACGTTCCTGCAGGCATAACTGCCCAGATGATCAATACGCACCAGCGGCGAACCTAATTCCCGAGTGGCCAGCGGTTTCGCCACCTGCGCGACAAACATTGCGCTGCTCAGTGCAAGGCGACAGCTCGCCAGATAACTCGAACTCAATGAAACATCACCAAATCCGCGAACGCGCACAGAATGAGTCAGCGGACATTTCCCGCCCATATTTCCGGCGCTGTTAAACTCAATCATCCCCTCTTGCTGAGCCCGTTCAAGCACAGCCAGACATTCCTGAGGATTGTTATCCAGCTTCCTTAATTTGTAGCGGGTGATCAGATTCGGCGGGTCATTAATAGTTATCGGTGTGAAAGGATTATATTCAGAAGGCACATGACGGCTTATCCACGGGCCACTGAACCAGGCGATGCCAATAATCACAATGAAGCTAACCCAATATCGCATAGTGTTCCTTTAGCACCACTTAGGTTTAGCAGTACATTGTTTTTCACGCGGAATATTTTG
>NZ_JYDF01000200.1:0-962 GCF_003263525.1 Rahnella sp. NRRL B-41462
CGCCAGCGCTGTGCCGAGAATGGAACCTGAACCGCCGTAGATATTGGCACCGCCCAGCACGACCGCGGTGATAGCGGGCATCAGCAGCGCATTACCGAGATCAGAACGCGCCGAGCCGAAATACGAAGTCATCAGAATGGCGGCCACGGCCGACGCCAGCCCGGTCATGCCGTAGAGCGCAAACACCGTGCGGCTGACCGGCAATGCGCCATAACGCGCCACTCGGGCATTCTGACCGATGAGGAAGACGTTGCGACCGGTGCGACTGCGGTGCATCAGCAGCCAGAAAAACAGTGTCGCCAGCAGGAAGATCACCAGCGGCATGGGCAGGCCCAGCACAATCTGATTGGCAAAGTTGGTGAACGCATCGGGGAAATTACCGATACCCTCAAAACCCGTCGCGCCCGCCAGCCCGGAAAGCAGTAAGGCGCTGCCGCCGAACAGGTAGAGCGTCCCCAGTGTGATGACCAGCGGATTCACGCCGGTATAAAGAATCAGCGCCGCATTGAGCAAACCACAGGCCGCGCCCAGTGCCAGCGTAAGCATAATGGCCAGTGCCAGCGGCACACCGGCCTGACACAGTACACCGAGCGCGATGGCGCACAGTCCGATGGTGGAACCAAAGGAAATGTCGATACCGCCGCTGACAATCACCAGTGTCAGTGGTAACGCCACAATCCCGATGGTGATGAAATCACTGGTGCTGAACAGCAGCGTACTGGCGTCCAGCATGCGCGGATTGGCGAAACCGAACAGTAAGATTTCGATGACCAGCAACGCCAGCAGCGCGATTTCCCAGCCATATTGTTGGAGTTTGTTCATCACACTACCCCGCTCTTTTTGCCGGTACTTAGCCGGCGGCTTGTATTTTTCGGTTGCTGAGATTTGCGTTCAACGGGTTTCTTCTGAGGCGGTGGCGTGGCCGCCAGAAAGCGTGAATACTTCTGCCGCCGCAAGTTTTT
>NZ_JYDF01000201.1:0-758 GCF_003263525.1 Rahnella sp. NRRL B-41462
CCAGTCACTGGGGCTTAACGTTCAGAACGCCGACAACCAGGCGGGCGGCAGACTTTACAGCGCAGGCAACCTGACGCTGGTGACACCGGTGCTGAATCAGGCGGGCAGCCTGCTGGCGCTGGGGGATATGACGCTGCAACTCGGTTCGGGCTTCACCCAGACCGGCACGCTGGCAGCGGGGCAAAACCTCAACCTCAGCACGCAGGGCGACCTGAACGTGCTCGGCACCTTGCAGGGCAACGGTATCCAGCTCAGTTCCACGGGCAACTTTACCAACAGCGGTCAGTTGCGCGGTGGCGGCGGTACGGTGGGCGTGGACGCCAGCAACATCCAGCTCAACGGCAGCGGCAGCGTACAGTCCGGCGGCGATATCCGCCTCGCCAGCCGTGGTGTGCTTAACAACAGCGGCTTTGTCGGCGGGGCAGGCAACGTGGTGATGTCCGCTGGCGGCCAACTGACGAACAGCGCGCTGCTGTACGCCGGTAACAACATGCAGCTGCTGGCCGACAGTATTCACAATAACTACGGCGATATTCTGGCGGGCAACAGCCTGTGGCTGCAGCGGGACGCGGCGGGCAACGCCAACAGCGAAGTGGTCAACACGTCGGGGGATATTGAAACCACCAGCGGCGATATCACCATCAATACCGGCCATCTGCTGAATCAGCGGGACGGGTTGAGTGTGTCCGGTTCCTCTCAAACGCCGGTGGATGCGCCGTCATGGTTGGGGCAAAGCTCCGTGACCATGAGATTAGGGG
>NZ_JYDF01000202.1:0-943 GCF_003263525.1 Rahnella sp. NRRL B-41462
TATCCCAAAACTGGTGGGCGTCGGTTATTTCACCAGCGGCGGCAACGGCGCAATGGCCGCCGGTAAAGCGCTGGGCGCGGACGTGACCTACGACGGTCCGACCGAGCCGAGCGTTTCCGGTCAGGTGCAGATGATCAACAACTTCGTCAATCAGGGATACAACGCGATTGTGGTGGCGGCGGTATCACCCGACGGCCTGTGTCCGGCGCTTAAACGCGCGATGCAACGCGGCGTGAAAGTGCTGACCTGGGATTCCGATACCAAACCGGAATGCCGCTCGATTTACATCAATCAGGGCACACCACAACAACTGGGTTCGATGCTGGTTGAGATGACCTCCAGCCAGGTGAAAAAAGAGAAAGCGAAAGTGGCGTTCTTCTATTCCAGCCCGACAGTGACGGATCAGAATCAGTGGGTGAAAGAGGCGAAAGCCAAAATCGCCAAAGAGCACCCGGGCTGGGAAATCGTGACCACGCAATACGGTTATAACGATGCCACTAAATCCCTGCAAACCGCCGAAGGGATCCTGAAATCTTATGGCGATCTGGATGCGATTATTGCGCCTGATGCCAACGCATTACCGGCAGCGGCTCAGGCGGCGGAAAACCTCAAACGTACCAACGTGACCATCGTCGGTTTCAGTACGCCAAACGTCATGCGCCCGTATGTCGAACGCGGCACGGTGAAACAGTTCGGTCTGTGGGACGTGGTCAGCCAGGGCAAAATTTCGGTTTATGTCGCCGATCAGTTATTGAAAAAAGGCGCGCTTAACGTGGGTGACAAACTGGATGTGCCGGACGTCGGAACGGTGGAAGTGGTGCCGAACAGCGTGCAGGGCTACCAGTATGAGGCCAAAGGTAACGGCATCGTTTTACTGCCGGAACGCGTGGTCTTCACCAAAGACAACATCGGCAAATACGATTTCTGATCAGTAAGGAGAAAA
>NZ_JYDF01000203.1:0-1855 GCF_003263525.1 Rahnella sp. NRRL B-41462
TGGATGAAATCACCCGCAACAAGCTCGACAGCGATCTGCTGCGCCTGTGGCGGGAACAGGGGCTGACGGTGGTGTTCGTCACGCATTCGATTCACGAAGCGGTATTTCTGTCGCAGCGGGTGATCATGATGGCCGCCCGTCCGGGGCGGGTAGTGGAAGATATCGCCATTAACGAACCCTTCCCGCGCAACGACGATTTCCGCGTCAGTCCGGCATTTTCACGCTATGCGAAGCAGTTGCAGGACAGCCTGCTGCAAGCCAGCCAATCGGGTATGGAGTAACGCTATGCAAACTCAAAAATCCTCTCCGTGGATCAATAACCAAACCTTTCGCAAGGTGCTGTATCCGGCTGTGGTCGCGATTGTGGTGGTTTTGCTGTGGCAGGGCTGGGTGAGTTATTTCAAAATCCCCCAGTTTCTGGTGCCTTCGCCGGTAGTGATGCTGGAAAGCCTGTGGACCAACTTCGGTACGCTGACCATGTCACTGCTGTTTACGCTGAAAATCACTTTGATCTCGTTTTTACTCTCTATCGTCATCGGTTCGGTCGTGGCTTTCGTGCTGGTGCAGAACCGCTTTGTTGAAACCGCGTTGTTCCCGTACATCGTGTTTTTACAAGTGACGCCGATTGTCGCCATCGCGCCGCTGATCATCATCTGGGTCAAAGACACCACGTTGTCGCTGGTGGTGTGTTCGACGCTGATGGCGGTGTTCCCGATCATTTCTAACACCACGCAGGGGTTGCGCAGCGTCTCGCCCGGCCTGCTGAGTTATTTCCAGCTCAGCCGCGCCAGCCGTCTGCAAATCCTGATCCGCTTACGCATCCCTTCTGCGCTGCCGTATTTTTTCGGCGCACTGCGCATTTCCAGTGGCCTGTCGCTGATTGGTGCCGTGGTGGCTGAATTCGTGGCGGGCACCGGCGGCAATAACACCGGTCTGGCCTACCAGATATTGCAGGCGGGCTATCAGCTCGACATCCCGCTGATGTTTGCCGCCCTGCTGTTAATTTCACTCACCGGTATCGCGCTGTTTGGTGTGATGTCGTGGATTTCGAGGCGCGCCCTGAGCGCCTGGCATGAAAGCGAAGCCGTGCAATCTCATTAACCTCATTCATTTTTGGCAGGAAGAATATGGACAGCGAACAACGTCAACAGGTGCTCGCCCTGATTCAGCAGGCGCTGCCTGATCTCGACTGGACTTTACAGGCGCCGAAGGTTAAACGCCTTTCCCGTGATTTTCACTGGTTCAGCCCGGTGCTCAAGCGGCAACTGGAAGACAAACAGGCCGATGCCGTGGTCAGGCCGCGCAGCGAAGAAGAGCTGATTTTGCTGGTGAAAGCCTGCGTTCAGCACCAGTTACCGCTGATTTTGCGCGGCGGCGCGACCGGCAACTACGGCCAACTGGTGCCGCTGGAAGGCGGAATTCTGGTGGACATGACCGGGTTTAATCAGGTTTGCGAACTGGCTAACGGTGTGGTGCGGGCACAGGCGGGGATCCGGCTGGCGGAGATTGAAACCCTGACCCGTCCGGCAGGCTGGGAACTGCGCTGCATGCCCTCCACTTACCGGCTCGCCAGCCTGGGTGGCCTTTACGGCGGCGGCTTTGGCGGTATCGGATCCATTAACTACGGCCCGCTCGGCGCACCGGGCAATGTGCTCAGCGTAAAAGTCATGACCATGGAAGCCGAACCGCGCATTCTGCATGTGCCCGCCCCGCAGGCATTGCTGCTGCATCACGCGTATGGCAGCAACGGCATTGTGCTTGAGGTTGAACTGGCGCTGGCACCGGTTCATCAGTGGATTGAACGGCTGGACGTGTTCGACGACTTCACCGACGCACTGGATTATGCCAACGCCTT
>NZ_JYDF01000204.1:0-647 GCF_003263525.1 Rahnella sp. NRRL B-41462
TGGCTTGGCTTGGCTTGGCCATCCGATAGCCCTAACCATGCGTCCGCGCAATATCCATCATCGCCTGAACGCCAATTTCCCCGATGATATGCGCCTGTTTCAGGCGGTTCTGCTCTTTCTCCTTATCGCAAATTGGGCTGATGCTGGCGTTGGCATGTTCCGTGTCGCGGCTGAGATCATTGATATTTTGCTGCTGAGCCGCGTTGTCACGCACAACGATAGTGCCGTCCGACACGGCTGACTGACGGATACAAAAATCCCAGCTCAGGGGCCGGGATTAATCGATTAATAATCAGAGTAATATGTAATCTGGTAGGCATCCCCTAATTCGACCTGAAGACATTTAGCGAGTTCACCACCTTCATGGATAAAAGTTAGTTGATCTTCCTTTGTCGCAAAATCTGACGACGCTGGATCTTCATCATTTAATATTGAGTCATATTTTTCCGACCAGTTATTAAGCCTCTCCTTTAATTCATCTGAAAGAGGTAAACTTTCCGGATCAATATTACCAACCTCTCCTGGAGAGTTATTCCACAGCGGAAAGGAGTAATAATCTGCCATTAACTTTATTATTTTCATTTTACTCTCCCGGCAGGATTAGCACCTACCATAAAACCATTGCTAGACACAGTAATTGCGAGGCG
>NZ_JYDF01000021.1:0-45721 GCF_003263525.1 Rahnella sp. NRRL B-41462
TAAACGATCGGCATTAGCCGATCGGCAGCCTTTCAGTGCATTGCGACTCAGCGCAAGCCCCGCGAATTAACGCATAGTCACAAACTCTTCCGCACCGGTCGGGTGGATGGCGACGGTGTTGTCGAAGTCTTTCTTGGTCGCGCCCATTTTCAGTGCGACCGCAAAGCCCTGCAACATTTCATCCATACCGTAGCCGATGCCGTGGATACCGACGATTTTCTCTTCAGCACCGACGCACACCAGTTTCATGCGGCACGGCTGGCGGTGTTGAGTGACGGCAGTGTACATGGCGGTGAAAGCAGATTTGTAGACTTTCACGTTTTCTTCGCCGAACTGCTCTTTCGCCTGCGGTTCAGTCAGACCGACCGTACCGATTGGCGGGTGACTGAACACCACGGTCGCAATGTTGCTGTAATCCAGATGTTCGTCAGGTTTGTTGTTAAACAGACGCTCAGACAGACGACGACCCGCAGCAACGGCAACCGGAGTCAGTTCAACGGCACCGGTATTATCGCCAACGGCGTAAATCCCGTTTACGCTGGTGTTCTGGAACTTATCGACGACGATGTAACCTTTTTCGTTGGTTTTCACGCCGGTCGCTTTCAGATTGAAGTTATCGGTTTCCGGTTCGCGGCCAATCGCCCAGACCAGGCTGTCGACTTCAAATTCCTGACCGTTTTCCAGCTTAAGCGTCAGGCTGCCGTCGGCATTTTTCACCACTTCTTTCGGAATGGATTCTTTATGCAGCGCCGGGCCTTCGGTTTCCATCACTTCCACCAGCGTTTCAACGATCAGCGGATCGAAAGTCCGCAGCGGCGCGTGTTTACGCACGAACAGGTGAGTTTCAGCACCCAGCGCGTTCATCACACCGGCGATTTCTACCGCGATATAACCTGCGCCAACCACCGCAACGCGTTTTGGCATTTCGGTCAGATCGAAGAAACCGTCTGAATCAATGCCGTATTCTGCACCCGGAATATCCGGATGGCTCGGGTGTCCGCCGGTAGCGATCAGGATGTGATCTGCCGTGATCTTCTCACCGTTCACTTCCACAGTATGATCGTCAACGAAACGGGCGAAGCCTTTGATCACATCAACGTTATTTTTGCCCAGCACGTTATCGTACGAGGTATGGATACGGTCGATGTAGGCGGTACGGTTGGCGACCAGCGTTTTCCAGTTGAAGCTGTTCACGGTGGTATCAAAGCCGTAATCCGGGCCGTAGTTGCGGATCGCTTCAGCGATTTGCGCGGCATGCCACATCACTTTTTTCGGGACACAACCCACGTTGACGCACGTGCCGCCCAGCTCTTTAGCTTCGATCAGCGCACATTTTTTCCCATACATGGCTGCACGGTTGATTGATGCGATACCGCCGCTGCCGCCGCCAATTGCCAGATAGTCATAATGTTTGGTCATCGGATTTTCCATGAGTTGTCAAAAATGAAGAACGCCATACCGGCGTCGCTAATCTTAAAAATTGCTTGTGAGTTTAGCGCGTGAATGCGTTTTGTCGCAAAGTTTGGATCGATGACTGCAATAGGTTTGATAGCTGGGACCTTAGAAAAAGGCCTCAGCGAAGGGAAATTCTTTACTTACTCAGGCACTACCCAGTTCACCGTGGTGTGACCGGTACCGGAAGGCACCAGCACTTTGAGCAGCCACGGCAGCACGTTGTTCATCTGCTGCTCGAGTTTCCACGGCGGGTTAATCACGATCATGCCGGAAGCGGTCATGCCGCGCTGATCGCTGTCGGGACGCACGCCCAGTTCGATTTGCAGAATACGGCGGATGCCGGTTGCTTCGAGATCACGCAGCATTTTCTTAATTTGCTGGCGCATCACCACCGGATACCACAACGCGTAAGTGCCGGTGGCAAAACGTTTGTAGCCTTCCTGAATGCCTTTTACCACATCCTGATAATCGGTTTTCATTTCGTACGGCGGGTCCATCAGGATCAGCCCGCGACGTGAAGGTGGTGGCAACTGGGCTTTCAACTGCTGATAACCGTCGGCACGCGCAACGCGGGTACGGTCATCTTTCTGGAATTCACTGCGCAGCAGCGGGAAATCGCTCGGGTGCAGTTCGGTCAGGTGCAGCTTGTCGTCTTCGCGCAGCAACTGACGGGCAATCAGCGGTGAACCCGGGTAATAACGCAGGCTCTCGTTGCGGTTGAAGTGATTGACGACTGACATATACGCCGCCAGTTCTTCAGGAATATCGTCCCGCTGCCAGATGCGCGCGATGCCTTCCAGATATTCGCCAGTACGTTCGGCATGTTCGCCGCTCAGCTGATAACGCCCGGCACCCGCGTGGGTGTCGAGATAAAGGAAGGGCTTTTCTTTTTCTTTCAGAGATTCAATGATCAGGCTCTGAACGGTGTGTTTCAGTACATCGGCATGGTTGCCGGCGTGAAAACTGTGGCGGTAACTCAACATGTGCGGCTTCTCCTGCGGCTTCGCGGCATTATCCATTAAAGACTATCCCGCCGCCACCCATTGATTTCCCCGTAACTTGACCGCATGTTAGAAGTTACGTCATCTTTAAGACGACCCGAATTCACGGCGTGGTGCGCCACAGGCGCATCAGCCCCAAACGCTATTACGAAGGACTGGCCCTATGACTGAACAGCAAAACGCGTCGAATCCGCTCTTAAAACCGTTCTCCCTGCCTCCTTTCTCTGCGATCAAGCCTGAACATATTGTCCCTGCGATGAAATCCGCTATCGAAGAAAGCCGTCAGACGATCGAACGTGTTGTCGCGCAGGGCGCGCCTTATACCTGGGAAAATCTGTGTCAACCGCTGGCCGAAAGTGATGACCGCCTGAGCCGTATCTGGTCGCCAGTGGGGCATCTTAATGCCGTAAAAAACAGCCCGGAACTGCGTGAAGCTTACGAGCAGTGCCTGCCGATTCTGTCTGAATTCAGCACCTGGACCGGGCAGCACGCCGGTTTGTATCAGGCCTACCGCGATTTAAAAGACAGCGAACATTTCAGCACGCTGTCCGTGGCACAGAAAAAAGCCATTGATAACGCGCTGCGTGATTTTGAGCTGTCCGGCATTGGTTTGCCGATGGAAAAACAAAAGCGCTATGGCGAAATTTCCGCGCGTCTGTCTGAGCTGGGTTCGACCTACAGCAACAACGTGCTCGACGCCACGATGGGCTGGAGCAAACTCATCACTGATGAGAATGACCTGAAAGGTCTGCCGGAAAGTGCGCTGGCCGCCGCGAAAGCGCTGGCAGAATCGAAAGAGCAGGAAGGCTGGCTGTTGACGCTGGATATCCCGAGCTATCTGCCGGTGATCACCTATGGCGAAAACCGTGAACTGCGTGAAGAGATGTACCGCGCATTTGCTACCCGCGCCTCCGATCAGGGTCCGAATGCCGGTAAGTGGGACAACAGTGAAGTCATGGCCGAAGAACTGGCGCTGCGTCACGAACTGGCTCAGTTGTTAGGTTTTGATTCTTTCGCGGATATGTCTCTCGCCACCAAAATGGCCGAAAGCCCGAAACAGGTGATCGACTTCCTGAGCGGTCTGGCAACCCGTGCGCGTCCGCAGGGCGAGCAGGAACTGGCCCAACTGCGTGCTTTCGCCAAAGAACATTTCGGTGTGGACGAAATGGAAGCCTGGGATTTGCCGTTCTACGGCGAAAAACAGAAACAGCATCTGTTCTCCATCAACGACGAACAGTTACGTCCATACTTCCCTGAGCAGCGTGCGCTGGAAGGGCTGTTTGAAGTGGTGAAACGCATTTACGGCATCACCGCCAAAGAACGTAAAGACGTAGAAACCTGGCATAAAGACGTGCGTTTCTTCGACCTGTTCGATGAAACCGGCGACCTGCGCGGCAGCTTCTATCTCGACCTGTATGCCCGCGAACACAAACGCGGTGGCGCATGGATGAACGACTGCGTTGGCAGCATGCGTAAAGCCGACGGCGAACTGCAAAAACCGGTCGCGTACCTGACCTGTAACTTTAACGGTCCGGTCGGCAACAAACCGGCGCTGTTTACCCATAACGAAGTCACGACGCTGTTCCATGAATTCGGTCACGGCCTGCATCATATGCTGACCCGCATCGACACGCCGGGAGTCGCCGGTATTGCCGGTGTGCCGTGGGATGCCGTCGAGCTGCCAAGCCAGTTTATGGAAAACTGGTGCTGGGAGCCGGACGCACTGGCGTTCATCTCCGGTCATTTCGAAACCGGCGAACCGTTGCCGAAAGAGATGCTGGATAAAATGCTGGCGGCGAAAAACTATCAGGCGGCGTTGTTTATCCTGCGTCAGCTGGAATTCGGCCTGTTCGATTTCCGTATGCATGCGGAATATGACCCGGCTAAAGGCGCGCAAATCCTGCAAACGCTGGCTGAAATCAAGAAACAGGTTGCCGTGGTGCCGTCACCTTCATGGGGCCGGTTCCCGCATGCCTTCAGCCACATCTTTGCAGGCGGTTATGCGGCCGGTTACTACAGCTATCTGTGGGCGGAAGTGCTGTCTGCAGATGCCTATTCCCGCTTTGAAGAAGAAGGGATTTTCAACCGCGAAACCGGTCAGTCGTTCCTGGATAACATTCTGTCGCGCGGCGGTTCCGAAGAGCCAATGGAACTGTTCAAACGCTTCCGCGGGCGTGAGCCGCAGCTGGATGCTATGCTGCGCCACTACGGAATCAAAGGATAACCTCTGCCTGTGAGTGTGTGTTTACTGTGTGAAGAAGGCGCCGATGAAGGCGCCTTATCTGTTCTGGCGCAGCGCTGGAATCTGACGTCTGACCCGGATGCTGTGATGGCACTGGTGCTGACGCCTGAACGTCTGGAATTACGTAAACGTGATGAGCCGAAACTCGGCGCGATTTATGTCGATTTTGTCGGTGGCACGATGGCGCATCGTCGCAAATTTGGCGGCGGACGCGGTGAAGCGGTGGCCAAAGCTGTCGGCATCAAGGGGCGCTATCTGCCGGATGTCGTCGACGCGACCGCCGGGCTGGGCCGCGATGCGTTTGTGCTGGCTTCTCTGGGTTGCAAAGTGCGGATGCTGGAGCGTAATCCGGTGGTCGCGGCACTGCTTGATGACGGGCTGGCGCGGGGTTATCGCGATGCAGAAATCGGCCCGTGGCTGCGCGAGCGTATGACGCTACTGCACGTCTCAAGCCTGACGGCGCTTGCTGAGCTTTCGCCAAAGCCGGAAGTGGTGTATCTCGACCCGATGTATCCGCACAAACAGAAAAGTGCGCTGGTGAAGAAAGAGATGCGCGTGTTTCAGGGGCTGGTCGGCCCGGACGAAGATGCTGATGGCCTGCTGGAACCGGCACGCCGTTTAGCGACCAAACGTATTGTGGTGAAACGCCCGGACTATGCGCCGCCGATGGCCGACATCCCTGCACAGGCCGCCGTGGTGACCAAGAGCCACCGGTTTGATATCTATACGCCGTTATAGAAAGCCGCTGCTGTAACGTCTTTCCACTACTGTCATAAAAAAAAGCCCGCAGGTGAAAACCAGCGGGCTTTTTTAAATTAACAACAACGCCTCTTATTCTTCTTCTTCCTCATCGCGCAACGGCACGATCAGCATGTCGATATGAACGGTGTTGATTAGCTGGCGTGCGGAGGACATCAGTTTGCTCCAGAAATCCTGGTGATGGCCGCACAGTACTAAGTCCATGCCATATTTGTTGATGGCATCCACCAGCACCTGCGCTAAATCACCGCTGCCGCTCAGGGTTTCTGAAATCGGATAGCCGGCATTTTGCGACAGTTCGTTCAACGCGTGATGCGTTTCTTCGGAAATACGTTTCTGCATGTCACCCAGATTAACGTCGATCAGACCGGTATACAGGTCGGAATAGTTTACATCAACGTGGATCAGGGACACTTTGGCGTTATACGGACGCGCCATGGAAACGGCTTTCTCGACCAGAACTTTGCTCTCCGGTGACAAGTCCACAGCAATAAGTATGTGTTTGTAAGCCATAAGAAAACTCCTTCCATAAGTCGGTTAATAGCAATATCAGCATCATGCAAAACTCATGACTTCAGTATAGCGCCAAAAGGGTTAAATAAATCAAGCATACAGATCCCATTTCCGTTTCCGGCTATGTATAGATATAAATAATATGAACAGTTACGGATTCGTTTCCTACACTGAATAATGCAGGCGTCTCCTGTTTTGGCAATCTTCTGTGATAGGGCAAGAGGGCGGGCGAACGTAGCCCGGGGGTGTGAAATTGCGGAAAGGCAGGGCGAAACGCCGGGTGTGTGCCAGCACGACGGGCGCATTGCGCGGTGTCAGTTCGCCTTGAGGGGGAATCATGATCAGTCCCGTTGCGCTGTTTTGGGCTTTATGTTTTGTGTGTGTAGTGAATATGCTGCGCTATTACTCTTCTTTGCGCGCATTGCTGGTGGTTCTGCGAGGGTGTGATCCGCTGCTGTATCAGTACGTTGATGGAGGAGGATTTTTTACGTCTCACGGTCAGCCCAGCAAGCAAATAAGGTTGGTACGCTATATTTATGCTCAGCGCTACGTTGAACATCACGATCCTGAGTTTATTCGCCGTTGTGAACGGGTTCGCGGTCAGTTTATCCTGACAACAGCATTGGTCGGTTTAATATTAATCAGTATGTTAGCCATGCTGATTTGGTATTAGAAACGGAAAGAAACGCGAGGGAGGATGCGTGAAAAAGGAAACAAAAAAGGCGACCTGCTGAGCAAGGTCGCCTTTTTATTTCATGCCGGTCAGACAATCATCAGATCAGCTTCAGTGCAATCCAGTACAGGACACCGGAAAGCACAATCGACACAGGCAGGGTTAAGACCCACGCCATCGCGATGTTTTTCACGGTTTTCGACTGCACACCGCCACCATCGACAATCATGGTTCCTGCGACCGCAGAAGACAGCACGTGCGTGGTGGATACCGGCATGCCGGTATAGCTGGCTACGCCGATGGAGACCGCCGCCGTGAGCTGTGCAGACAGACCCTGTGCGTAAGTCATGCCTTTCTTACCAATCTTCTCACCGATAGTGGTTGCGACACGTTTCCAGCCAATCATCGTACCCAGCGCCAGTGCCAGTGCCACAGCGATAATGATCCAGATAGGCGCGTATTCAACGGTTTGCAGAATGTCTGTTTTAAGCTCGCCGAGGAAGCGTTTGTCTGCAGGAGAGGTTTCCGGCAGCTTGGCCACTTTATCCGCAGTATCAGAAACACACATCAGCAGGCGACGCATATGGCTGCGTTCTTCCGGTGCCAGGTCGCTGTAAGACTGAAGATTGGTCAGCAGGGTTTGCGCGCGGCCGATAGCGTCAAGTGCGTGGCTGCTGTCGCAGTGGAACACTTTAGGCTCATCGGTCGGTGCGATATTGACGTCCGGTGCCGGCACTATTGGCGTCTGTGCAACCACGTGCGGCACGGCATCAACATGTTGCTGATAATACTGGCCGAGGTGTGTCACGGCGTCGCGGGTACGGGTAATGTCGTAACCGGTCGCGTTCATATTCACCACAAAACCGGCTGGCGCCACGCCAATCAGCACCAGCATGATCAGACCGATACCCTTCTGACCATCGTTAGCGCCGTGAGAGAAACTCACGCCGATAGCTGACAGAATCAGACCTGTACGTGTCCAGAATGGCGGTTTTTTCTTGCCGTCTTTCTTCTCACGTTCCGCCGGTGTCAGGTGGATACGGGCATGTTTCTTATTGCCACTCCAGTAACGGCGCAGCAGGAAAATCATGGTACCGGCGATAATCATCCCGACCAGCGGAGAGATAATCAGCGAAGCAAAAATACCAATCATTTTAGGGATGTTTAACGCATCGACCACGGAAGTGTGAGTCATTAATGCATTGGTCAGCCCTACGCCAATGATGGCGCCGATAAGGGTGTGGGAGCTGGACGCCGGCAGGCCGAAATACCAGGTACCGAGGTTCCAGATGATCGCGGCCAGTAACATAGAGAACACCATGGCAAGGCCATGAGCAGAACCCACATTGAGCAGCAAATCGGTTGGCAGTAAATGAACGATGGCATAGGCCACACTCAAACCACCGAGCAGGACGCCAAAGAAGTTAAATACCCCTGCCATCACGACCGCTAATTGCGAACGCATTGCCCGGGTATAGATGACGGTTGCCACTGCGTTGGCCGTATCATGAAAACCGTTAATGGCTTCATAGAACAGAACAAACAGTAACGCGAGAATCAATAACGAACCGGTATGAATATCCAATCCGGCAAATAGATGCAGCATAATTGTTACGCCAGTTAGTGGTCATGAACGCCGCGCATTATCTGCGAGAACAGGGGGACGGGAAAAGGAAAATATGACATTTTTTTGACTAAAAACAGTTCAATGTTTGGCTTTATTTCAATTAAGTATTTATCTATCAATATGTTATTCCTCCTTTGAACGCAGAAACATTTACTTACGACGTCCGGCAAGCAGTCTGTCTGGCTGGTTTAACAGCCCTCCGTCCCTTACAATCCGCGACTCAAAGCCCCGGTTAACAGGGCAAACCTTATCTAAAACGTAGTTGAATTTCCGGAAAAGAGAGGCCAAAAGTGGAACAGGTTGATGTGGTAGTCATTGGTGCAGGTGCGGCAGGCATGTTCTGCGCAGCACAGGCCGGACAGGGTGGCTGCCGTGTTCTGCTGCTGGATAACGGCAAAAAAACCGGGCGAAAAATTCTGATGTCAGGCGGCGGACGCTGCAATTTCACCAACCTTTATGCCGAACCCGCTGCCTATCTTTCCGAAAACCCGCATTTCTGTAAATCCGCGCTGGCGCGTTACACCCAGTGGGATTTCATCGATATGGTCAACCGTTACGGCATCGCCTGGCACGAGAAAACGCTCGGGCAGCTATTCTGCGACGACTCGGCGCAGCAAATCGTCACCATGCTCGATAAAGAATGCGAGCAGGGCAATGTCGATGTGCGCTTGCGCAGCGAGATTTCCGACGTGCAGAAAACCGAAAATGGCTTTGTTATCAAAGTGAATGGTTCAACTGTAAGCACTCACTCACTTGTTATTGCCAGCGGCGGGCTTTCCATGCCAGGGCTGGGCGCGACACCCTTCGGTTACCGTCTGGCGGAACAGTTTGGCCTGAAAGTACTGCCGACCCGCGCCGGTCTGGTGCCATTTACCCTGCACAAGCCGCTGCTCGATCACTTGCAGACGCTTTCCGGGGTGTCAGTCCCGGCGGTGCTTACTGCTGAAGACGGCACTGTCTTCCGTGAAAGCATTCTTTTTACCCATCGTGGCATGTCCGGCCCGGCCGTTTTACAGCTTTCCAGTTACTGGCAGCCTGGCGAGTTTGTGAGCGTTAACTTACTTCCTGATGTCGATCTGGCGGCGTTTCTGAATGCACAGCGTCAGGAACACCCAAATCAGAGTCTGAAAAACACGCTGGCGATGCAACTGCCGAAGCGTCTGGTCGAATGCCTGCAAACGCTGGGGCAGTTGCCGGACGTGACACTGAAACAGCTGAACGTGCCTCAGCAGGCCGAACTGGTTGAGCAACTGCAAAACTGGCAGGTACAGCCGAACGGCACCGAAGGTTACCGCACGGCGGAAGTCACACTCGGCGGCATCGATACCAAAGAATTATCTTCAAAAACGATGGCGGCAGCGAAAGTCCCCGGCCTGTATTTCATCGGCGAAGTGGTGGATGTGACCGGCTGGCTGGGCGGATACAATTTCCAGTGGGCATGGAGCTCGGCGTGGGCATGTGCGCAGGATCTGGTGGCTGTTCGTGGCAGTTAACACTCTTCATCCCGTACCCGCCATCAGGACGTGCTGTTTGCGCGGTGAATTAAAAATCCCCCTGAAGGAGCAAGTGATCCTTCAGGGGAAAGATTAAAAAATACCCCGTGCCGCGTTACCGTATCCCCGGTAACACATTCTCAGGACAAAAAACCTTTCAAATTTTCCAGCATGTTGGTCATCATGCCGAAGGCCATATTTACGCTGTGAATGCTGTAATACAGCGTAATATCATTGCGCATCAGATATGTTTCAAAACGCTTATCTGCCAGCACCGCCTGAACTTCCAGACTGCGATCGCGAAAATGGCGGCAGTTATTAATGTACAAATCCAGCGACCGGTATTCTCCCGTAGCAAGCTGATTCACCAGCGCCGCCATCTGTTCGAAGCTCTCTACCAGCGCCCTGTGTTTTTCCAGATGGCCGGTATGCTCCTGAAGATTTTCCATAATGACGTTCTCCCGGTAATAAGACGACGGTAAAAGCCTGATCAGAAGCTTTGCCAGTCGGCCTCATTGGCTGAGAGTGCCCCCGGCTTTTCCTTGCGTGGAAGGGCGGCAAGTGCCTGCGCCGGTTTTGCCAGGGACTGATGCTGAGCCGTGGCGTTGCTGAGGTGGAATTCGCCGACCAGTCTCGCCAGGCCATCCGCCTGATCCTGCAACGAGCGCGAGGCTGAAGAGGCTTCTTCAACCAGCGCGGCGTTCTGCTGGGTCACGTCATCCATCTGATTGACCGCCTGATGCACCTGAGAAATTCCCTGACTCTGTTCTGTTGCCGCTGCGGCAATCTCGTTGACCAAATCAGTCACCTGACGGATGGCATTACCCATGGAGTTCATGTTCTCGCCGACATCGCCCGCCTGATGGGCACCGGCTTCGATCAGGCTGTAGGAAAGGTCGATCAGTTCTTTTATCTCACGCGCGGCGGTGGTCGAACGTTGTGAAAGATTTCTGACTTCACCGGCAACAACAGCAAAGCCTTTACCGTGCTCACCGGCTCGTGCCGCTTCTACGGCAGCATTTAACGCCAGAATATTGGTCTGGAAGGCGATGCCTTCGATAAGCGTGATGATCTCAGTGACTTTGCGCGAACTGCTGCGGATATCACCCATCGTACCCAGCATCGTCTCAAGTGATGATGCACTTTTCTCCGACAGCGCATTCATGTTACCCGCCAGCTGGCTGGCCTGGCGCGTGTTGTCAGCCGTCTGGCGAACCGTCTCACTGAGCTCGGTCATGCTGGCGGCCGTTTGTTCCAGAGAGGCCGCTTGCTGCTCGGTGCGCGAGGAGAGATCTTCGTTACCGGCCGCGATTTGTGCCGAGGCGCTGCTGACGGACTGGGAAGCCGCGCTCACAGACAGCAGCGCTCCGGATACGCGTTGCATCAGGTTGTTGAACGCGCGGGCCATGTTGCCCACTTCATCATGACGGCTGTCATCGGCGCTCACTGTCAGATCAAGCCGCTCGCTGGCAACGGCCATAATCCCCCCGATGTCCAGCAGGCTTTTTCGTACCCGACGGATGGTGGCCAGTGCAAGGGATCCCAACAGCAGGATAATGATCGTTACGCTGCCGCCCATTCCCCACAGTGTGGTGCTGAAAATGCTGTGGTTGGTGGCCCGCAGCTCCTCACCAATGTTGATATTTAAGGTAAGCTGCTTTCGGTAATCGGAGATGAGCTGACGGATAGCCCCGCCGATACTGTCATCGCCCTCAATCATTGCCAGAGTGACCTCGTCCTGATGCGCCCGTGAAGAGGTCAGAAAGGCGGGAAGCGCCTCCTCCACTTTACGAATATTGTCGAAAGCCACGTGCGTCAGCCTTTCATCTTCAGCATCTGAGATGTCGTGCTGCAGATAATAATCTGTCAGCGTTTTTAACCCGGTAATCTGCTGCTGAATGCGGGTTTCTACTTCAGGCATTTTGCTGTTATCAGTCTGGCTCTGATGTTTATAGAGGGTGAGAGAAAGCTTATTGCTTTGATCAATAAGATTATTGAGATCCTTAATTGAAGGGATCGTATTGACCTGAACATATTCAAACCGGTTCTGGAAACCCGAAATCAACATGATCGCGACGATGCCCATTGTGATAAGGGCCGCAGAAAGCAGCGAGAACGTCAGTAAAAGACGCTGTGTGATGTTCATATTTTCCCCTGATTTTAAAAGTCCCGCCTTCAGGAAAGCGGCAGGATGTGAATCAAGGTTATCGGCAAATGTTGCATCAACATTAATTAAACTGATCTAATTCAACAATTTACGTTAATTCAATGTTCGTGACGTGAATGTTTAAAGTGATTTTTTATGCATTTAAAGAAATTTTTCATTCTCATTGAGTCGGTTTTTGAATTATTCCCGAAGGGGCAGGAAGGTTTGTTGAAAAGAACATCAGGAACACAGCAATTTCTCATTGAAAAGCGCGAAGAAATAACCCAGTCTGCGGCCTGCACTGCGCCATCCGGCATGTCTCTTTCTCTGTCACAAGGTCATCTGATGTTTACCCATAATTGTTACCGTGCTATTGCGCTGTATAAATCAATGAAATGAAAAGAATGACGGGACGATTTACCGGTTTAAGCATCATGCTTCCTCTGCTTCTGACGTCATGCGGTACACTTTCTGAAATGCAGGTGGAGGAAAATCCTCATGAAGTGAAGCAGCTTGCCTGTAGCCAAAATCTTGACGACATGGTGGATACCGTCGCGCAGCGATATCTGCACAGAGAAAAATCCAGCGGCATGGCGGTCGGGATCATCAGAAATAACGGCGCGGCCAGAACCTGGGGTTATGGCTATACCAACGCGGTGAACGGCTACAAAATTGATGGCGAAACGCTATTTGCGCTTGGTTCGGTCAGTAAAGGCGTGACGGGAGAAGTGGTGGCGGGGCTGGTCGACAAAGGGCAGCTAAAGTGGGATGACAAACTGGCAGATTTACTGCCAAAAAATATTCCGCTGAGCGAAGACGCTAAAAATATCACTCTGCTGCAACTGGCGACGCATACTTCGGGATTGCCCCGTCAGAAAATGACCAAAGATATGTTGGAAAGTTTTCTCAGGTATTTATATACCGGCGACAACTTCTATCATGAACTGGACAGCGACGCCGTTGTGGATAATCTGTCGTCATTTAAAAAGCCATTATTGCTTGTGCCGCAATATTCTAATTTAGGGTATGCACTGCTCGGTTATATTCTGAAATTGAAAACCGGTGAAGATATCCAGCAATTATCTTATGCCTTTATTTTTAATGCCTTAAAAATGGATAACACCAGTTTTTATGCCAGCCAGTTAAAAGCCTATCCGTATCGTGCGATTGGACATGCGGGAGATCAGCCTAAACTTATCCGCCGTGGCGAGGTCGTTCCCGACTGGCATTTCTCGAATAATATGGTAGCGGCGGCCAGCCTTTACAGTAATGCTGATGACTTGCTGAAATATCTGCGGGCGCATATTGATGATTCACAACCAGGCGATCTCAGTGACGCCATTCAGGTGACGGAAAAAGTCTATTTCCAGCGAAAAATAGAAGCGGCCAATATTGCCTGGGTCACGGATTATAAAGATGGCCAGATTATTACTTACCAGGTCGGTTATATCGGCGGCTATTCCAGTTATATTGGTTTTGATAAGAAGCATAAAAATGCGGTAGTGGTTTTACAGAATACCTTCAACTGGAGCAATTACATTGGTCATGATTTACTGCTGAAAATGGCAATGGCGGATGACTATAAGGCAACCTGCGGGAAAGAGACGTTTTTCTCCTCCCCCGTTAAAGAGGGAGAAGCCCGGTGATCTATTCTGCCTGATGCACTGCAATATACCGCTCAAACTTCGCCGGTTTTAACTGGCTGAGATCCACCAGCACTAACCCGTCGATGCAGTTGTTGAATTCAGGGTCGCTGCCGAAATCAATAAACTGCACACCACCGGTTTCGCAAAGCTCGGAATATTGTTTATACAACGCCGGAATGCTGCACCCGAGATTCGCCAGCAGGCGTTTCAGGCGCTGCAAGTCTTCCTGATAATCATCGCCGCAAAACTGTGCTAACACATCGGGCAGCGAAGCCGGATACGGACGTCGTGATGTCGCCAGCGGTAATGCCGGGGAGAAATACAGGCGGTAAAACGCCACCAGTAAATCACGGGCGGGCAGCGGCATTCCGCCGGAAATCGACACCGGACCAAACAGATAACGGGTCTGCGGATATTTCGCCAGATACGCGCCGATGCCGAGCCACAGATAATCCAGCCCGCGTTTGCCCCAGTAAGCGGGCTGAATAAAGCTGCGCCCGAGTTCGATACCCTGCGCCAGAATCGGGTCCATCTGATGGCCATAGTGGAACAGGCTCTGGCTATAGATCCCGTTCAGCCCTTTGCTGGCGACTTGTTCTGCGGTCGGGATGAACCGGTAAGCACCGACAATTTCCAGCGCCTGCGGATCCCATAAAACCAGGTGATAATAATCATCATCATAGCCGTCGAGATCACGGCGGCGACCACTGCCTTCGCCCACGGCGCGGAACGCGATTTCGCGCAAACGCCCCAGCTCGCGCAAAATCGGCACAGTGTCTTCACCGTGACGACGATAGAGGTAAATCATTTTGCCGTCCGGCGTGTTGCCCAGCACTTCGCTGGCTTCCAGCGCGTGTTTTAGTACCGCACGGTTTTCCGCACGGGCAATCGACGTTTCGGTGTGGAACAAACCCGGCTTGCCAGCGCCGAGGCGGTAAAGGTGTTTACGAAAACGCGCTGCCAGATCGCCCGCCTGCATTTGTCCATCGTGCCAGCTGGTATACGGAATGCGCGCACCGATTTTAAGCGTCAGGCTGTTGCCGCGCTGGCCGAACATTTCATGTACCAGTAAAAGCGTACTGAGCGGGCGGTAAATCATAGAACTGAGATAAAACAGCGCGCTGTTGCTGCCACTGATATGTACCGGCACCACCGGTGCACGGGCTTTGGCGGCGAGGCGGATAAATCCGGTGTGCCATTTTCCGTCGCGCACGCCTTTCGAACTCATGCGGGATACTTCACCTGCGGGGAACACAATCAGCACGCCCTGATTCTCCAGATGTTCCTGCATCTGTGTGACCTGATTGCGCCGCGTGCGGTTGCCCATATTATCCACCGGGATCATCAGGCTGCCGAGCGAAGACACCAGCGACAGCAACTGATTCGCCACCACTTTGACATCCGGACGTACCGACGCCACCGCATGTAATATCGCCAGTCCGTCCAGCGTGCCAATCGGATGATTCGCTACGATAACTACCGGGCCGTAGCTCGGGATCTGCTCCCGGTCGCGCTCGGTCAGTTCACAGCGGATATTAAAATGTTCAAGTACCTGCTCGGCCATATCAATGCCTTTCAGGTGCGGATACTGATCGGCGAAACGGTGAAACTCTTTTTCGCGGAACAGGATTTTTAACAGTTTGCGTTGCCAGGAAGGGGTTTTCTGCTGCGGGTCGAGATCCTGAAACAGGGTATCCATGCTGAACATAGGATGTCCTCCGGTTGAAGTCTCCCGACCATAATCAGCGCGCATGACAGTGATGTGTCACTTTGATGGCAGTACGGGGAAGCCTGAGTAAAACAACGGTTCAATTTGTTGCGAAAGCAAGCCATTGCTAATAAAGTCAAACACTCATTTACGGCTTCGTAACATGCCAGAACCCTTTTTTGTGAGACGCGACTTTCCATGCCTGACGCTGCTTCGCCCGACCTGACTGCCACCAGTCCGTCAAAGACCACGCTGCGAATTCTCTCGATTCTGGTGTTCAATTTTGCCAACTATCTGACCATCGGCCTGCCACTGGCGATCCTGCCGGGTTATGTACATGAGCATCTCGGCTACAGTGCTTTCTGGGCGGGACTGGTCATCAGCCTGCAATATTTCGCGACGCTGCTGAGCCGCCCTTATGCCGGGCGTTATGCGGATAAAGTCGGGCCAAAAAGGGTGGTGATATTCGGGCTGAGCGGCTGCCTGCTCAGCGGCGTGTTCTATCTGCTGGCACTGGGATTTGACGCCACACCGGCGGTCAGTCTGGCGTTGTTATGTCTCGGGCGCGTGATGCTTGGTGCCGGGCAAAGTTTTGCCGGAACCGGTTCGACGCTGTGGGGCATCAGCGTGGTCGGCTCCCTGCATATCGGCAAAGTGATTTCATGGAGCGGGGTGGTCACTTACGGTGCGATGGCGATCGGTGCGCCACTCGGTGTGCTGATTTTCAGTTTCGGCGGCCTGACGCTGTTGTCGGTGTGCATCATTTTGGTGGCGCTGACGGCGCTCATCACCGCGTGGCGCAAGCCGCCGGTGGTCACAAAAGCCCCGGCGCAAATCCCGTTCCGCCAGGTGCTGGGGAAAATATTGCCTTACGGCATGATGCTGGCGCTGGCGTCCACCGGTTTTGGGGTGATTGCCACCTTCATCACCCTGTTTTATGCCGCGAAAGGCTGGCCGGGCGCGGCATTTTCCCTGACATTCTTCAGTGTGGCCTTTGTCGGCATGCGGCTGTTATTGCCCAACAGCATCAACCGTTTTGGCGGATTGCGTGTGGCGCTGGCCTGTTTTGTGGTGGAGATTGCCGGGCTGATTATGGTGTTTTTCGCCCCGACGGCGTGGGCAGCAATGGCCGGTGCTTTCATTACCGGTGTGGGTTTCTCGCTGGTCTATCCGGCGCTGGGCGTGGTGGCAGTCAAAAAGTTGCCGCAGGAAAATCAGGGCAGCGCGCTGGCGACCTATTCGGCATTCCTTGATTTATCTCTGGGGATTACCGGCCCGCTGGCCGGTGTGCTGATGGCGCAGGCTGGCATTGATGCGATTTATCTTGGCTCGGCGCTGCTGGTGCTGATGGCGCTGGCGCTGGTCGTCCGGTTGCTGTTACGTCAGCCTCCGGCTGAAACCAGCGCCTCCGTCAGTGCTGATTAAACCGGTTGCCGTACGCCACGGATGCGCCCCATATGCAGCGTATCCACCAGTTCGCCGTCGCGCATTGCGTAGCTCGGGCTGAGGCCTTCAACGCTGAAACCGAACTTTTTGTACAGCCCGATTGCGGCATCATTATCGGCATAAACCGTCAGCTCGACGCGGATCACGTGCAACCATTTGTCACACAACTCAAGGGCAGCAGCGATCAGCTGACTGCCGACACCTCTTCCCTGAAATTGCGTATCCACACCAATACCGAAAGTCGCCACATGGCGGCGTCGCCACGGCTGCTCAACCATCAGGGTGAGATTGCCCACCAGTTTGCCGTCGATACACGCAACCAGCGCGAACCGGCCGGGTGCGGCATTGGCAAGGCGATCTTCCCATAGCGTGGCGGGTGGATAAGGGAGTTGCAGGGTGTCGCTGTAAACAGGAACCTGAGCGTATAGGTGTTGAAGCGCCTCTGCATCTGCGGCTTCAGCGTGACGAATGACTATTTCGCTCATGGCGACACTCCTCTTTTTGTGGTTACTGTTTGAATATCCTCTACATTTATCAGGAATAGGAAAACTGTCAATCGAATGTTTGGTGAAAAAAACGCTTTACAAGTGCGAATGATAATGATTATTATTGCCATGCGTTCCGGGGATGGCCTCACACCAAGGTCAAACGGGTCCCCATGAATGCACGACATTGCTCACATTGCTTCCAGTATTACTTAGCCAGCCGGGTGCTGGCTTTTTTTTCTTCATATTTTGAGCTGTGGATGCGTTGGCTGCGCTCGCTCACCCCGGTCACATACTTGTGTATGCTCCCGGGGATTCGCTTGCTGGCCGCCTGCCCACAACTCAAACTATTTCGAAAAACTCCTTTATATCTTCTCCACAACTCAAACTATTTCTAAAAACACGTTAATTAGAAGAATCCCGCGTCAGGCAAGAATCATATTCTGCTGCCATATCACCCGATCTCCGGCGGGTGGTTGGGCGATGACGGTGCTGCCGGATAAACGGTTATTAAGGAACATCAGTGAGCTGGCGGGTTGTGCGGCGACGTCGGTGAAGTCGAACGTCGCCTGCGTCAGGGTTGAGGAAAGAATATCGATTTGCTTTGGCGCAGTGCCGGAAAGCGTGAAGCCGACCTGATTAAACTGCGATGCCTGAACCGACAGTGTGGAGGATTTCAGCGTGAGCGGTGCAAATTCGGTGGTGGCATTAAACGTACAGCGGACAAAATTCACCGGCGCCGTGCTGTCAAATGAATGCCCGTTGATGTCATTAAATACCGTATCGGTAAAGGTGATGGCGGCAGTGACGTTGCTTTGTACTACCGGCGCGCGTCCTCCTGCAGGGAAAACTGACACTGACGAATAACGTTCGGGCGCGCAGCGCGTTGCGATGCCTGGCTGATAATCAGGGTGCGGTCAGCGGTACAGCCGGTCATCTGCAAACCGTCGGCATTCACCCACAACATCCCGGACTGCGGGATAGTCTCGTTGGTGATCACCACCAGATCTTCCAGCGTCAGTTCACTCACGCCGGAGCGGGCGACAAACCACGGACAGACGTGCTTACGTACATTGATACGTTTGGCGCTGCCTCCCCAGGTGGCACCGGAATTGGCAAAGGTCATCAGGCCGGAATTGCCGGTATAGGTGAGATCATGTTCGTACTGACCGTGAGTCACGAACGGGCCTTTTTCCGCGCTCTGTCCGCTGGCGTGACAATTCTCGACCAGGCAATATGCCGACGCCGTGAAATCATTTAAATGCCGCGCGTTCGCCACGCTGCAATCACTGACATGTCCATACAGACAATAGATTTGCTGTGTCAGATATCCGGCACCGCCAAAGGCGGTGTTCGGCGGATTAATGAGAGAGCACTGCTGCGTCAGATAATGGGTATTCCAGCGTCGCATCACCACCGGCCAGAAAGAACCTGTCGAATGGATCCCCTCGACATTGGCATATACCGCGTATTCAAACGCCACCGGATGGCTGCCGCTGATCTGATCAGCCCCCGCCCCGAAGAACTGCATATTTTTGATGGTGACGAATGCGACCGGTTCGACTTTCTGCCAGCTGATCACCCTGCCAGCCAGCAGTTCCCAGCCGTTGTAATAGCCAATCTGAATATGCGTGCTGTCAGGAGTCGCGATGATTTCCACCAGCTTTTGCAGCTCGCGTTCCGCCGCGCCTTTCACCGGTGCAACCTGCACTGCATACCAGTCGCCCACGCTGAACAGTGACGAATCCGCGACCGGGAAAATATCCGTTTGCTCCTGCAACGTTTCAGTCAGCGTGAAGGAGACGGGGGTGCCGGTCACCGTGCCCCGGAAGAACAGTACGGCGGCAAACGGGTCATTGACCGGTGCGCTGGCAATGCCGGTGGTGAAAACCCGGTTGTTCTGGAAATCCAGGGTGATGTCAGAACGTGTGAAATGATGGCGGCGCTGAAAGAGCAAATCTGAAAAAGCGAAGATCTGGCTGATGGCCGGGTCATTGACTAATGCATCCAGCGCATCGTCGGCGGGTTGATCAGCATTGAGAATACCGAAAGTGCGGAAATCGCCCACGCCCTGATGGATAAGCAGCCAGCGTCCGGTGTCCGAGTGGTCAGAAGGGATGACTGTGCCGTTATTGGCGGGCAGAACGCAGTTTTTGTCCCAGTGATAATGACCGCCGCCGCCGTCACCGGCCTGAAAATAACCATTAACGAAGACATTATGATCCAGACGTATTTTATGATTCTTCAGCGCGGATACAGAATTGAACGTTTTCATGGTGAATCCTTTTAAGGCTCAGAGGTGAGCCACTTTATTTTGTTATATCTCCGTATTTTCAACCACAATATGCGGCCCTGTACTGGCTGGCACAACGGATCGGGTATTTATCATGATATTGTTCTGTTCAATAAAATAAGACGGACGGGAAAATGCCTTATCTGTGAATAACCGCTTACCGTGCGTGAATGTCACGTGATGCGCCTGATAATGATTAATACCGGTGGTAATGTGAATATGAAGCTGATCGTCACCGGTCACTTCAGTTTGCATTGGGCCTAATCGCCAGGTCACAGGATGTTCGCCGGTCCGTGAAAGTAAAGGCCGGGAGGCCTGATCGCTGGACAGTGTGGAATCACCATTAATAACGATTTTCTGAGGTTCATCCGCCGTTAATATAAGGGACACATTTTCAAGACGGCAGGCGTTAAAGTTAACTTCTTTATTTTTAATTAACAGCGAAACATCTTTGTCCGTTCCTTTAAACTGGCAATGGGAAAAATACAGCAGCGAACGGCCATTAATGGAATTCCGGGCTTCGGCCGCCGGATGGGAAACAATAAACGGGTCATCCGGCGCCAGGTTACTGATAGTGGAATCATGGCGAGGATCCAGTACGAACCCGCAGTTTTCGAATACGTTCATTTTGATACTGCGCTGACTGTTTTGCAGTAATGTCAGTTCTCCGCTGAGGCTGCAGTTTTGCACCGTCAGTCCGTCGCAATTCAGGCGCAATATGCCGAGATTATCCTGTTCCACACTCCGGTAAATGTGCACATCCGTTAAGGTCAGATCAGTAACGTGCGTGTCGGCTGTCAGCATAGAACAATGGTGCTGGTTGATGACAATACGTGCCGCCGACTGTCCCCAGGGTTTGCCGGAATTGGCCAGTGTCAGGATACCGGAGTTGGCCGTAAAATGCAGATCATGTTCATACTGACCGTGCGTGACGAAAGCACCGGAACTGTCACCGTTGCTGTGACAGTGCTTTACCACGCAGGAAGAGCTGGCGGTGAAATCGTTAAGATGCCGGGCATTGGATGCCGTACAGTCCGTAATCACGCCATACTGACAGTAAATTTGCTGAGTCAGATAGCCTGCGCCGCCCCAGGAAACCGAAGGTGGATTAGTCAGCGAGCATTGTTCGGTGCGAAAGAAGGTATTCCAGCGACGGAAAATGACTGACCAGAATGTCCCCTGAGCATGAACATTCAGAACATCGCAATAAATGGCATATTCGAAGGCGACCGGCTGGGAACTGCTATTAGCCAACTGCCCCTCTGCGACATATTGCATGTTCTGAATACAGACATTTTCAACCGGCGTGACTTTGCGCCAGTGCAGTTGGCTTTGGGCGTCCAGCGCCCAGCCGCTTCTGTAATTGAGCCGGATATGCGTTTCATCAATGCATTCTGTCACCTGCACCAGTCGTTGTATTTTGCGTTCCCAGTGGCCGGAGACTTTGTCCGATTCCAGGCAATACCACTGGCCGACAGGATATAAGCTGCTGTCATCAACCGGATAGATTTCTGACAATAAAGGCAAAGGATCCCTGAGAAGGGATATTGATGTTTTTTCTTCTGCTATTCCCCTGAAAAAGAAAATAGCGGAGAGGTAATTATTTTTGGCATCTGCCAGGGTTTCCAGTCCTGTCGCGGTCACTGTCTGGCCATTAAAATCGAGGGTGATATTCGAACGGTTAAAGCGATGGCGCGACATGAAATTCAGCGAGGTATGTGCTTCAATCCGGTGAATAAGCGGATCACTGATCATCGCCTTCAGTGCCGCATCTGCAGCATTTTGTCGGTTAACTATACCAAACTGACGAAAATCCATGACGCCGTTATGTAATTGCAACCAGCGGCCTTTAGCGGATTTTAACGAGGAAATAACGGTGCCCTGATTGGCCTCTTTCTCACTGTTCGCATCCCAGTAAACCAGTTTTGGCGCACCATCTCCGGCAAAGTAATATCCCAAAACCATCGCGCAGGTCCGGTCAGCAGGCGCAGGGAGGTTTCTTAACGCCATAATGTTGCTCGCGCTAATCATTTTATCCGGATTAATTTCAACGGCTTTAAATAATCCCGCCGACACTACACCACCGGTTATTCCCGCGATCAACTCGCGGCGGTTAATCATGATAATTTCCGGAAACAGATGTCACATTAATTTACCTTAAGGAGTTTCTTCTTTGAGTATTGTACCGATGGGTAATTAAGCAACCTGTACAAGAACAATTTACCTCAACCTTCCTCAAATCCTTTGGATTGAGTCACCTGCATTTGTTCATATTTTTTGAACAGAGGGGTGAAGTTTTTACGCTTTCTTATTCTCAGGCGTTGACTAGACTAGAGAAAACATTGAGGAGAGTTGAACATGATCTATTTACGTCAGGCACAAGAACGCGGTCACGCCAGTCACGGCTGGCTGGAAAGCTGGCACACCTTCTCTTTCGCCGATTATTACGATGCACAATTCATGGGATTCTCCGCACTGCGGGTGATCAATGAAGACTTTATCGATGAAGGACAGGGTTTTGGTAAGCATCCGCATAAAGACATGGAAATTCTGACCTATGTGCTGGAAGGCACCGTGGAACATCAGGACAGCATGGGCAATAAAGAACAGATCCAGGCGGGGGAATTCCAGATTATGAGCGCCGGGACCGGGGTGACACACTCTGAATACAACGGTAACAGCGACCGTAAACTGCACCTTTATCAGATCTGGATTATCCCGAATCAAAAAGGGCTGGAACCGCGTTACGAACAGCGTATGTTCGATGCGCCGCAGGGGCGCCAGTTAGTGCTTTCACCGGATGCCCGCGACGGTTCGCTGAAAGTGTTCCAGGATATGGAGTTGTCCCGCTGGGCGCTGAAAAAAGATGAACAGTCGGTTTATCAGATTCAGGCTGACCGCCGCGTGTGGATCCAGGTGGTAAAAGGCACCGTGTCCATCAACGGTAAGAAAGCCGGGCAGAGTGATGCGCTGGCGATCTGGGATGAAACGGCATTGTCCGTTCACGCAGAGGAAGACAGCGAAATTCTGCTGTTTGACCTGCCGCCAGTCTGATCATGGTGAAGTCAAAAGCAAAAGGCGGTGCTCCGGCATCGCCTTTTTTTGCATCATTCATTCGTCATTTGAAGCTGACATTAATACCGATATTGCCCCGGTAACCTTCCTGTTTTCCGTCAAAGCCACGCTGATAATTCACGCTGGTGTAAAACGATGCATTTTTACTCAATGGCGCCGTGATCCCGCCACCTGCTTTCCAGGCGCTTTGCGAGAAATCAGGCGAAATCTCAGTGCTGCCGATGGTGACGGCGGGCGCATCGCTGAGCGTCGATACTGCGTCGATATTCAGGTATGGCGTAATGTTGGGCTGATCTACCTGAGGCTGATGAGAAAGCCGCAAACCGCCGCGTGCCTGTACGCTGTTGTCGGCGGTTTTCGCTACCGCGGCAATACCGTCATTGAACCCTCTCATATGCAGATACTGATAAATCACCTGCGCCTGGGGTTCGAGCCTCCAGCTTTGGGTTATTGCAAAGGGAATGCCGCTTTCCGCTGAAAGCGCCACGCCGTAGCCGTCCTGTTTAGCTTCCGTTTCACTCTGGAATTCGGTGTGGTAATCGGTGACTTGCCCGACGAAATCCAGATACGCGCCGCTGTCGGTCTTCACGGTGTAATAGCCGCCAATGCCGTAAGCATCGGTAGACACATCTCCGGTATCGGTGGATTCACCGACCAGCCCGCGGGCGCTGTCCGAGCTGCTGGTTTTCTGATCCCCCAGCGAAATCATCACCCCGGCATGCACATTATTCCCGCGCGGTGTCTCATCCTGATACAAATCCTTGCCGATCTGGATATAACGAATGTCGCTGTCAAAACTGAAGCGACCTACATCATAATTATCATGCGATCCGCCGACGCGTGCCCATGTGCCATCCTGAGCACGTTTGACGCTATCGCCGGTACGTTCGTGATAAGACCCCATTGAGCTAAAGCCGTACTGCCGGTTAAGGAAGGGCGCGGCAATGTAACCCACGACATCCGTCCGGTAGGCGATCACCGGTTTAGGTGTGGGTGCAGGTTGCGGTGTGGGCTCCGGTGTCGGGTTAGGGGTCGGGTCAGGATCAGGCACTGGTTCCGGCGGCGCACCGGCTCGAGCCAGGTGCGCAGATACCAGTCTTTTGGCGACGTACTGCCGCCTTTATAGAGATAATAATCGTATGCCCCCGCACTGACTTTTCTCAGCAATTTCAGCGACGATGTGTCATCGCCATCCACCTGCACCAGACGGATCCCGTCGCCTGTCGTCAGCGCACCATTGCCCCCGGCATTGCGCACCAGCACCCCAAAATTGCCGCTGGCGTTACCCTGAACATGCAGTAAATCGGTGGGGGAATTATCGCTGCCCAGTTGCGTGTTGAAATTCAGGGCACCGTTGCCGGAAAGCGTGCTGGCGGTAAGTGTGTGGAATGCCCCCTGCTGCGGTTGGGTGAAGTTCATCAGGCTGTTATCGAGCGACAAATCCCCGAGCACGGAATCGCCAGTCAGATTCCACACCGACTGATTATTCAGCGCCAGTGAATTGAGGTTTTGCACCGAGCCGGTCAGCACGGAGGCATCCAGTGTGACATCGGTTTTCGCCGTCGTCGCATTGATAATATTGCCGATAATCTGGCTTTTGCCGCTGACATTCACCGTACTGATGCCGTTATCGGCAAAGGTCATGGCCGCGTTAATACCGACAATGCGAGCGGCGTTTTCGATGATCACTTGCGCATTACCGTTGTAAATCTTGCTGATGCCGATATTGCCGCTGTTTATGGTCGCGTTATCAATGCGAACGTTTTGCCACTGATCGTCTGTCATGGGGGCGCCGCTCAGTGACAGGCCGACGGAGGCATTGCCCGGTGTGGAAATAAGCAGTTCATTTTCCAGAATCAGGTTGTTAGCGCCGAGGAATGTTATGCCGTTAGTGGACGTCGCCTTCGTGGTAATGGATCCGCCGTTGATCCGTACATTGCTGTCGTTTTCCAGCATCACGCCGTTGCCATATTGCCCGGAGGTGTGGATGTCGACATTCTTCATTTGTAAATTACCGAATGACAATATCACGGCATTGCTCTGATCTTTCTCTGTGATGATGGTTCCGCGATCATAAGTGACATTTGAGAAGCGGTCAGCGGACCCGTCGATACTTATCCCCTGACGAACCTGAGATAAAATTGACGTATTCAGTAATGTGGCATCGGCATTGTTGATGGCTATTGCCGAACTGCTGGACATTCCCGAAAGATGATTAACAGTCAGCCCGGTGGCATTCAGCGTAGCGCCATTATTCACCTCAACGGCATTATCCGCATTATTGGCGTTAATTGTGGTATTAATCATATTCGCGGTGGCGTTATTATTAATCACCACTGCCGCACTGTTAGAATTAAGGGGCGCGTCGTTGATATTTAAAACACTGCCTGCATCTTGTATCGTCACCACATGGGAAATTTCCCCGGATTGACTGTTGTGATTAATCACGGAATCTTTCCCGATATTAATGACACCGCCATTTTGCGCGACAAGCGAGGAGCCAAGCTGGCTGCCGGAAGCGTTGAACGTGTTAGCCAGGAACGTCAGTTCTGCGCCGTTATTGACCATAATGCCATATTTTATCAACGGGTTATCGGCGACAATATTTTCGTTATCCTTGGTGGATAAGGTCAGCTTTTGATTGTTCATCAGCAGCAGTGGCAGGGTGTAATTTGCCGCACTGGCGCTCATGACGGCAATATTGGGCAGGCAACACGCCAGCAGAATACATCGTGTAATTTTACAGGTGTTAAACGCCGGCATCAGGCATTCCTTAAAGATAATAAGCGGTGAATGCCGGACAATGTATTGATTAATTTCCCACCGACAAAATCATTCCATATCAATTTTTAACATCACATAGTGCGTGATATTAATCAGGTCTTATTTTGATTTTTGACGGTTTTAAATATCCTGCTGTTGAGTAATTTAATCCCTCCGTGATAATTGTTATCTGGTTTTTCCTGTAGCGTGAGTTTCTTACTGCGCGAATGAAAAATGCGCAAAATGTGAAACGTTTCACATTGCCGGACAATCACCGTGAAATTTTATGAACAGGTTCGCACATTTTCCCTGAAACCATGGAAACCGGTTTCCATAAAGCCTCAAATACCCTCAACAGGCTAAAAAGAGCAGAACATTAATCATCTCGGAGTGAAGCAAAATGAAAAGAATCATGCTTTGTTGTTCGGCGGGGATGTCGACCAGTTTGTTGGTGCGCAAGATGAAAGAAGTGGCGGCGGAACGCGGAGAAGAGGTGCAGATTGATGCATTCGGTGCCAGCGAGTTTGATGAAAAATTCCGTGATTATCAGGTGGTACTGCTCGGACCTCAGGTGCGTTACATGCAGGCTGATTTATCTGCCAGAGCGGCAGAATTCAACATTCCGGTCGAAACCATCAACATGATGGATTACGGCATGCAGCGCGGTGACAACGTGCTCGACTTCGCTTATGGCCTGATCGCACAGGAAGGAAGCCGCGTATGAGTGGCCTTTATCAGGCGATGGTTAACGTCATCGAAAAACACATCACGCCCCTGGCGGGCAGCGTTGGCCAGCAGCGGCATGTGATCGCCATCCGCGACGGCTTTATCGCTGCGCTGCCTTTTATGATTATCGGTTCGTTCATGCTGGTCTTTATTTTCCCGCCATTCTCGCCGGATACCACCATGGGATTTGCGCGCGGGTGGCTGGATCTGTCGCTGAAATACCGCGAGCAGCTGATGTTGCCGTGGTATCTGAGCATGGGCGTGATGACGTTTTTTATTTCGGTAGGCATTGGCGCAAGCCTCGGCAAACACTACAAGCTTGATCCGATCATGACCGGTTTACTGGCGTTTATGGCGTTTCTGCTGGTGGCTGCGCCGTATCATGACAAACAAATCTCGACGCAGTATTTCTCCGGCGAAGGCATTTTCACCGCGATCCTGACGGCGATTTATGCCGCCGAAGTGTATGCGCTGCTCAAACGCCGCAATATCACCATCCGCCTGCCGAAAGAAGTGCCGACCGGCGTGGCGCGCTCGTTTGAAATTCTGATCCCTGTGGTGGCGATTGTCGCCACGCTGCACCCGCTGAACCTGTTTATTCAGTCCACCACCGGCATGATAATTCCTGAAGCCATCATGCATTTGCTGGCACCGCTGGTTTCTGCGTCGGATTCCCTGCCAGCGATTTTGATTTCAGTGTTTATCTGTCAGGTACTGTGGTTTGCGGGGATTCATGGCGCGCTGATTGTCACCGGCATCATGAACCCGTTCTGGATGACCAATCTGGCACTCAACCAGACGGCGTTGCAGGCCGGTGCGCCATTGCCACACATTTATCTGCAAGGATTCTGGGATCACTATCTGTTAATTGGCGGCGTGGGGTCGACCTTACCGCTGGCGATTTTGTTGCTGTGCAGCAAGGCCGTGCACCTGCGCACCATTGGCCGGATGGGGGTGGTGCCGAGCTTCTTTAACATCAATGAACCGATCCTGTTTGGCACGCCAATTATCATGAATCCGGTATTCTTCCTGCCGTTTACGCTGGTGCCGATGCTGAACGCTATTTTTGCTTACACCGCCACCAAACTCGGCTGGGTCGCGCAGGTGGTCTCGCTCACACCCTGGACAACGCCTGCGCCAATCGGTGCGTCATGGGCCGCAAACTGGGCATTCAGCCCGGTAATTATGTGCCTGTTCTGTATGGTGTTATCAGCCGTTATGTACTATCCGTTCCTGAAAGCCTATGAACGTACGTTGCTGAAACAGGAAGCGGAAAAAGCCCTGGCACAGACGGCGGGCAATGCCGTGCCGGCAAACAGCTAAACAGTCAAATAATTCAGTTAAAAACGTAAAGCTAACGGACAGCGAGGATGACGATGAAATACGCATTTCCAAAAGAATTCTGGTGGGGCAGTGCCAGTTCAGCGCCGCAGACGGAAGGTGAAACCCTGAGCCACGGAAAAAGCGCGACGGTGTGGGATCACTGGTATTCACAACAGCCGACGCGCTTTCACAATGACGTCGGTCCGCAGGATACCTCGACGTTTTACAAAAACTGGCGCGAAGATATCGCGCTGCTGAAACAGCTCAATCACAACACCTTCCGCACCTCGATTTCCTGGGCGCGTTTGATCCCCAACGGGCGTGGTGAAGTGAATCAGGAAGCGGTCACGTTTTATAACCAGGTGATCGACGAAATGCTGGCGCAGGGCGTACAGCCGTTTATCAATCTGTTCCACTTTGATATGCCGATGGCGATGCAGGAAATCGGCGGCTGGGAAAACCGCGACGTCGTGCAGGCTTACGCAAAATACGCCGATACCTGTTTCGAGCTGTTCGGTGACCGCGTGAAGCATTGGTTTACGTTCAACGAACCGGTGGTGCCGGTGGAAGGCGGCTATTTGTATGATTTCCATTACCCGAACGTGGTGGATTTCAAACGGGCTGCCACCGTGGCGTATCACACTATGCTGGCCCATTCGCTGGCGGTGAAGGCCTATCGCGCCCGCAATTCTGGCGGTGAAATCGGCATTATTCTTAACCTTACGCCGTCTTATCCGCGGTCACAGAATCCGGCTGACCTGAAAGCCGCTAACATTGCGGACCTGATGTTTAACCGCAGCTTCCTCGATCCGGCGCTGCGCGGTGAATATCCGCAGGAACTGGTGGAATTGCTGAACAAATACGATCAGCTTCCGGCCTGCCAGCAGGGCGATAAAGCACTGCTGCAACAGGGTGTGGTGGATTTACTCGGCATCAACTATTACCAGCCGCGCCGTATTCAGTGCCGCGACAGTATGGTTAATCCGGAAAGTCCGTTTATGCCGGAATGGTTCTTCGATAACTATGTCATGCCGGGACGTAAAATGAACCCGCACCGTGGCTGGGAAATCTACGAGCAGGGCATTTACGATATTCTGACCAATCTGCGTGAAAACTACGGTAATCCGCGCTGTTTCATTTCCGAAAACGGCATGGGTGTGGAAAATGAACTGCGCTTTGAACAGGCGGGGCGGATTGATGATGATTACCGCATCGAGTTTGTCAGCGGGCACCTGAAATGGCTGCACCGCGCCTTGCAGGAAGGCAGTGGTTGCCTGGGTTATCACATGTGGACATTTATTGATTGCTGGTCATGGATGAATGCCTATAAAAACCGGTATGGTTTCATCCAGCTGGATCTGGAAACGCAGAAGCGTACGGTGAAGAAAAGCGGCGAATGGTTCGCGGCGGTGTCTAAAAATAACGGTTTCGATTAACACAAGGAAAGACATGGCAAACATTAACGACGTTTCGCGGCTGGCGAAGGTGTCGAAAGCGACGGTGTCCCGTGTCCTGAGTGGCAGCCGCGGTGTCAAAGAAGAAAGCCGCCTGGCTGTGATGCAGGCGGTGGAAACACTGCAATATAAACCGAGCGTGATTGCGCAGTCGCTGTCCACGCAGTCTACCGGTTGTATCGGCGTGATTTGTGCGACCGAAAACATCAATCAGTCCACCGGTTATCTCCACGCGCTGGAAAAAGAGTTGCGGCTGAATCAGAAGTATCTGCTGCTGCGCTTTGCCACCGACGCAGCGAGCCTGACGCATTCCGTAGCTGAAATTGGCCGCGGTCTGTGCGATGCGATGATTGTGATCGGTGCGCGTTTTCCGCTGCCGGCATTGCCGGAAAACGTGATCACCATTGATTGTCTGGATGCGGATTCAGCACGCAGCATTCATTTTGACCGCAGCTTTGCCGCCGAAACTGCCTGTCAGTATGTGCTCAAACAAGGGCGCCGGCAGATTGCCCTGATCAACGCGGAAAACAGCGAAACCGCCGGACAAATCTTGCAAGGATATCATCTGGCACTGGAGAAATTCCTGCTGCCTTACGACCGGCGGCTGGAGCACAGCGGCGCAGATGCGCTGACGAAACTGCTGGCACAGAACGTGCCGTTCAATGCGCTGCTGGTGCCGGACGATGCCACCGCGCAGGATGCACTCCGTCAGCTCGCCCTGCACGGGCGCGCCGTGCCTGAAAATGTGATGGTGTTCAGTCTCGACAGTACGCTGCCACCGGGCGTTTCTGCTGTTCCGGCGATTGCCTATCCGCTGGAAACCCTGGCACAACGCGCGATGGCGCTGCTGACCGGCCAGCTCTCAGCGAACCTCAGCGCACCGGTTCGCGGGCAGCTTTCCCTGCCTTCCTGATAAACCTCTCATGTCGCGCAGCAACGGATATCCGCCTGCGCGATTGTTTGCTAACATCACGCTCTGATCCCTTAACCTTTTCAGCGGCCCATCTCTTTGATGAATATGAAGAAAAAAAGACCCGTACTCCAGGATGTTGCCGACAAGGTGGGCGTCACCAAAATGACGGTCAGCCGTTATTTGCGTAACCCTGAACAGGTTTCCGGCGCGTTGCAGGAAAAAATCTCTGCGGCGCTCGACGAGCTGGGCTACATCCCCAACCGCGCACCGGATATTCTCTCTAACGCTAAAAGCCGCGCCATCGGTGTGCTGCTGCCGTCGCTGACCAACCAGGTGTTTGCGGAAGTGCTGCGCGGCATCGAAAGCGTGACTGATATCCACGGTTATCAGACCATGTTGGCGCACTACGGCTACAGCCAGGAGCGCGAAGAACAGCGTCTGACTTCACTGCTTTCCTACAATATCGACGGACTGATTTTGTCCGAACGCCATCACACCGCGCGTACGCTGAAGATGATTGAAGTGGCCGGTATTCCGGTGGTGGAGATGATGGACTGTGTATCGCCGTGTGTGGATCTGGCGGTCGGCTTCAACAACTTCGAAGCCGCGCGGCAGATGACGCAACAAATTATCGCGCGCGGCCATCGTCATGTGGTGTATTTCGGCGCTCGTCAGGATGAGCGAACCATTATCAAACAGCAGGGTTACGAACAGGCGATGCGTGAATCCGGTCTGGAGCCTTACAGTGTGATGACCAGCCGTTCTTCCAGTTACAGTGGCGGCGCGGAATTACTGCGTCAGGCGCAAAAAGACTGGCCACAAATCGACAGTATTTTCTGTACCAACGATGACCTCGCGGCGGGCGCATTTTTTGAATGTCAGCGCCAGGGGCTGAAAATCCCTTCACAAATGGCGATTGCCGGTTTTCATGGGCACAACATGGGGCAGGCGATGGAGCCACCACTCGCCAGCGTGCTGACACCGCGCGAAAGAATGGGGCAAATCTCCGCCGAACGTCTGCTGGCGAGACTTCGCGGCGAAGAAGTGGTGCCGAGAATGGTGGATGTCGGGTTTACGATATCTGCGGGTGGAAGTATCTGATTTGTTGAGCCTGGTTTACTTGCCACTTTGAATCCGGGTGGTGCTCGTCCTCCTCACGTACTACGTGTACGCTCCGGGGCCTGTGCTCCACCCGAATCCAAATTGGCTGCGCCACCGACGGCTCACCTGTGGCTTTTTTAAAGTCTTACTTCTGTACCGTCTTCAAAGCCGCGATACAACGATCTACCACACCTTCAAACTTGTGATCGATATTCACGCGCAACACATCCGGTTCGTCTTCGCCCGGTTCTTCGAGCGCATCGAACTGGCTGCGCAGTAAATCGGTCGGCATGAAATGTCCGGCACGCGCTTTAAGGCGCTCGGCAATCACTTCAAAACTGCCTTTCATGTAGATGAACACCATGCCTTCGTTGTCTTTACGCAGGGCGTCACGGTAGCGACGCTTCAGTGCAGAACAGACAATGATGCCGGTTTCATTTTTATGGCGCAGGCTGTAAGCCGCGTCGTTGAGACGCAATAACCACGGCGCGCGGTCATCGTCGTTCAGTGGCGTGCCGCTGGCCATCTTTTGAATATTGGCGCGGGGATGAAGATCATCGCCGTCGATAAATTTCGCGTTAATTTCACGGGCCAGTGCCGCGCCGACGGTGGATTTACCGCTGCCTGACACGCCCATCAGAATGATGCTTTGTCCTGCCATAAGTATGATCTCTATCCCAAAATGAACATTTTGACTGCGTAGTGAGTCCTAATATTACCATGTTACCGGTATCATGATACCGGTAACAAATGGAGATGTGACTAATATCACAAAGGAATGCACTGCTGTTTTAGCGGTCGCGGTCTGTACCCGTAGCACTGTTAATTCCTACAACATCTTGAAAATTAAAAACAATGCTTCACCCGGTTTTTAGTCATACCCGGGTGACAGCGTGAGGGGAAGAATATGCCATTAGTTATTGTAGCGGTGGGTGTCGCACTGCTGTTGTTACTTATGATCCGATTTAAGCTTAATGGCTTCATTGCACTGATTCTTGTCGCGCTGGCGGTGGGGATTATGCAGGGAATGCCGGTCGATAAAGTTATCACCTCGATCAAAAACGGGGTAGGCGGGACGCTTGGCAGTCTTGCGCTGATCATGGGCTTCGGTGCCATGCTCGGTAAAATGCTGGCGGATTGCGGTGGCGCACAACGTATCGCGACCACCCTTATCGAAAAGTTTGGCCGTGAGCACATTCAGTGGGCGATCGTGCTGACAGGTTTCATCGTCGGGTTTGCCCTGTTCTATGAAGTCGGTTTCGTGCTGATGTTGCCACTGGTCTTCACTGTGGCCGCGGCGGCGCGTTTACCATTGCTGTATGTCGGGGTTCCGATGGCGGCTGCGTTATCCGTTACACACGGGTTCCTGCCTCCGCACCCTGGTCCGACGGCGATTGCGACGATTTTCCATGCGGATATGGGTAAAACACTGCTGTTTGGTTCACTGCTGGCGGTGCCGACGGTGATTCTGGCAGGGCCGGTGTATGCGCGCTTCCTGAAAGGTATCGACAAACCGGTGCCTGAAGGTCTGTTTAACCCGAAAACCTTCACGGAAGAAGAGATGCCGGGCTTTGGCGTCAGCGTCGCGACTTCACTGGTGCCGGTTATTCTGATGGCATTCCGCGCACTTTGCGAAATGATCCTGCCGAAAGGGCATCCGGTGCTGGCGTATGCTGAATTCTTCGGCGACCCGGTGATGGCAACGCTGATTGCGGTGCTGATCGCTATCTTCACTTTCGGTCTGAACCGTGGCCGTAAGATGGAAGATGTGATGGCAACTGTGACCGATTCCATCAAAATCATCGCGATGATGTTGTTAATCATCGGCGGCGGCGGTGCGTTTAAACAGGTGCTGGTGGACAGCGGTATTGAAAAATACATTGCAGCTCTGATGGACGGCAGCACGCTCTCGCCAATCCTGCTGGCCTGGTCCATTGCGGCGGTTCTGCGTATCGCATTGGGGTCTGCTACCGTGGCAGCGATTACTGCGGGCGGTATTGCCGCGCCACTGATCGCCACCACGGGCGTCAGCCCTGAACTGATGGTGATCGCCGTCGGTTCCGGCAGCGTGATTTTCTCGCACGTCAACGATCCGGGCTTCTGGTTGTTCAAGGAATATTTCAACCTGAGCATTGTCGAAACCTTCAAATCCTGGTCTGTGCTGGAAACCATCATTTCCCTGTGCGGTCTGGCGGGATGTCTGCTGTTGTCGATGGTCGTCTGACGACAAATTGTTAGCATATAAAAGGCGAGCCGCGTGGCTCGCCTTTTTCGTTTCTGACGAGAAAAACCTCGCGTCGAACTCTTACCCTGTGAGAGTATTATTCAGCCATCTTGAGTCATGGAATGAGTCATATGGAATATCTGGAGTTTATCGAAACTCCGACCTTTAGCCGCAAATGCAAAGAGCTGCTGACTGAGGAGGAATATCGCCAGTTTCAGGAATACCTCACCCATTATCCCGACGCAGGGGCTTTGATTGTCGGCACCGGTGGATGCAGAAAAATCCGCTGGGGTCATCAAAGGCGTGGAAAAAGTGCGGGTGTGCGGGCGATTTATTATTACCTGTGCGCTGACGGTCAGATTTTCATGCTGCTGGTTTATCCGAAGAGTGAGAAAGATTCACTGACGGAAAGCGAAAAATTGATTTTGAAAAACATTGTACGAAGTCTGTCATGACACAGGAGATAGACCATGACGAAAGAATTCTTTGAAGAATTGCGACAATCCGCTGAAGAGATGGTCGCTATCCATAAAGGCGAAATGACACCTGCGCATATCACGCGTGTTGCCATGCCCGAAGTAAAACAAATCCGTACAAAGGCGGGAATTAAGCAGGATGAATTTGCCCGACTGCTCGGTGTATCTCCTTCGCTGGTGCAGGCGTGGGAACAACAAAAGCGTTTGCCGAATGGCGCTGCGCTGAAATTATTGAAAATGCTCGAACTGAATCCGCAAATTATCCAGACGCTTAAAACGATTTAAAACAGATGTAAAAAAGGCGAGACGCGTGGCTCGCCTTTTTCGTTTTTTCTGCCGCTAAATCTTCAGATACGCCCTGATCCCATCAAGGAACATCTGTGTTGAGAGCATCACCAGAATCAGGCCCATCAGGCGTTCGAGGGCGCTGACGCCTTTGTCGCCGAGCAGGCGCAGGAACAGGTTCGACAGCAGAAGGATCGCCATCGACATGCCCCAGGCGATAAACAGCGCCAGCGTGAGATGACTCATCTGATTCGGATACTGGTGCGAAAGCAGCATCAGCGTGGCGAGAATCGACGGGCCAGCAACCAGCGGGATGGCCATCGGTACGAGGAAGGGTTCTTCACCGGCTGGCAGGCCGCTGCTGCTTTTCTCTTCTGACGGGAAAATCATTTTGATAGCAATCAGGAACAAAATAATACCGCCGGAAATCGACACGGTTTCGGTACGTAAATTCAGGAACGACAGGATTTTTTCCCCGGCGAACAGGAAGATCAGCATCAGGATCAGTGCGATCAGCATTTCGCGGATTAACACGACCCGGCGACGTTTCGGGTCGAGATGTTTTAAAACCGACATAAAAATCGGTAAGTTGCCCAGCGGATCCATAATTAAAAACAGCAAAATGGTTGCTGAAATCATTTCGGTCATGACTACCTCAGAAAAAATGCCTGTTATAAGTTGCGCTGCTATTAAAAGCTGCACTATTGATTAAATTCACTTGCCACTTCTACTACATTTTGTAAGGTGGTAGACCAGCGCGTTAACGGGGCACAGTGCATCAAAACAGGCACTAACTTAGTGCAAACGCGCGTTCAAGCCGTTTTAAGCAGTTATCACCCTCAGGGCAGGACAGATATTATGAAAAATGTAGGTTTCGTTGGCTGGCGCGGGATGGTCGGTTCTGTACTCATGCAACGCATGATTGAAGAACGCGATTTCGACGCTATCCGTCCGGTATTCTTCTCCACCTCTCAGCACGGTCAGGCCGCGCCTTCTTTCACGGGTCAGTCCGGAACCTTGCAGGATGCCTATGATCTGGACGCTCTGAGCGCGCTGGACATTATCATCACCTGTCAGGGCGGCGATTATACCAATGAAATCTATCCTAAGCTGCGTGAAATCGGTTGGTCTGGCTACTGGATTGACGCAGCATCCTCTCTGAGAATGGAAGATGACGCGATAATCATCCTTGACCCGGTGAACAGCGCAGTGATCCATCAGGGCATCGACAAAGGCATTAAAACCTTTGTGGGCGGTAACTGTACCGTCAGCCTGATGCTGATGTCGCTCGGCGGCCTGTTTGCGAATGACCTGATCGAGTGGGCGTCTGTCGCCACGTACCAGGCAGCCTCCGGCGGCGGTGCGCGTCACATGCGTGAACTGCTGACCCAGATGGGTATGCTGCATAGCAGCGTGGCGAAAGAGCTGGAAAACCCGGCGTCCGCCATTCTGGACATCGAACGTAAAGTGACCGCGCTGACCCGCAGCGGTACGTTGCCAACCGATAACTTCGGTGTTCCGCTGGCGGGCGGTCTGATCCCGTGGATCGACAAACAGCTCGATAACGGCCAGACCAAAGAAGAATGGAAAGGTCAGGCGGAAACCAACAAAATTCTCGGCACTTCCAGCATTATTCCGGTGGATGGCTTGTGTGTTCGTATCGGCGCGCTGCGTTGTCACAGCCAGGCTTTCACGCTGAAATTGAAACAAGACGTGTCAATTCCGGAAATCGAACAGATGCTGGCTTCGCATAATGACTGGGTTCGCGTGATCCCAAATGACCGCGAACTGTCGATGCGTGAACTGACGCCAGCGGCTGTCACCGGCACCATGAACACACCGGTCGGCCGTCTGCGTAAACTGAATATGGGCCCGCAATATCTGTCTGCATTCACCGTGGGTGATCAGCTGCTGTGGGGCGCGGCAGAGCCTTTACGCCGCATGCTGCGTATTCTTCTCTAACGCGATGCAATATTGAAAACTGCCCTGTTTTCTTTGTAAAGATTTCCCTGCGGGACACCAGCACGGTGTCCCGTTTTTGATTCTGTCATCAATCACTTCACCGTTTATCCGCCTTTTTCCAGCGCAACTCTCTGTATTTCATTTTGCGAAAAATTCATCGGTTTCTTCCCGCTGATTTTTCGAACCTTTGTCTATGCTTAGTAGAAGAGCTATGCCTCTTTGAGAAGCTGAAATAAGCACTTATTTGGAAATTGTGAGCGTAAGCGTCATCGCGCACTTTTTGGCAAAACCGAAACACAGCCGGATCACAAAGCGGCGATAAAAAGGGGAGCACACTGGGATCACGTTTCGTATTGAATACCTGAATGATTTTATTGGATTTATTGATTTAATTAATCATAGGACGAAATACATGTCTGTACTTCCCGATCAGCACGTCATTAACCAAATTATATCTGGCCACTACGCTGATCCTTTTTCTCTTTTGGGTATGCATTCTGTGGCCGCCGGGCTGGAAGTGCGTGCCCTGTTGCCGGATGCGGATCAGGTCTGGGTTATTGATGTAGAAAAAGGTAAACAGGTGGCGGAACTGCGTCGTTACGATGATCGCGGTTTCTTTGTCGGCCTGATCCCGCGGCGTAAAAATGCCTTTCGTTACAAGCTGGAAGTCCGCTGGGGCGAGAATCTGCATGTGATTGACGATCCGTACCGGTTCGGCACATTGTTGCAGGAACTGGATATCTGGTTGCTGGCAGAAGGCACGCACCTGCGGCCATACGAAAAACTCGGCGCACATCTGCAAACGCTGGATGACGTCGAGGGTGTCAGTTTTGCCGTCTGGGCACCGAACGCCACGCGGGTTTCCGTCGTGGGTGAATTCAACTTCTGGGACGGCCGCCGACACCCGATGCGCCAGCGCCGTGAAAATGGTATCTGGGAACTCTTCATTCCCGCCGTCCGCGAAGGTCAACTGTATAAATTCGAAATTATCGACTGCCGCGGGCATGTCAGCCTGCGCGCCGACCCTTATGCTTTTGAGGCGCAGATGCGTCCGGATACTGCCTCGTGCGTGCGTAAATTACCGGATGTTGTGCCGCATTCAGAAAGCCGAAAGAAAGCCAATGCGCTGAATCAGCCGGTTTCCGTGTATGAAGTGCACCTGGGTTCCTGGCGTCGTCATACCGATGATAATTTCTGGCTCAGCTATGGTGAACTGGCCGAGCAATTAGTCTCATATGCCAAATGGATGGGTTTTACGCACATCGAACTGATGCCGGTCAACGAACATCCGTTCGACGGGAGCTGGGGTTATCAGCCGCTTGGCATGTATGCGCCGACCCGTCGTTTCGGCACGCCGATGGAATTCAAAGCCTTTGTCGATGCCGCGCATAACGCCGGGCTGAACGTCATTCTCGACTGGGTGCCGGGACATTTTCCGAGCGACACCTATGGTTTAGCGCAGTTTGACGGCACCGCGCTGTACGAATATGCCGATCCTCGTGAAGGTTATCATCAGGACTGGAACACGCTGATTTATAACTATGGCCGCCATGAAGTGCGTAACTATCTGGCAGGCAATGGTTTTTACTGGATTGAACGGTTTGGCATTGACGGCCTGCGTGTCGATGCGGTGGCTTCCATGATTTACCGCGATTACAGCCGTAAAGCCGGGGAGTGGATCCCGAATTATTACGGTGGCCGCGAAAACCTCGAAGCCATTTCCTTCCTGAAATACACCAACCAGACCATTGGTCGTGAACTCGGCGGTGCGGTGACGCTGGCGGAAGAATCGACCGATTATCCCGGCGTCACCATGCCGCCGGATGCTAACGGGCTGGGTTTCCATTACAAGTGGAATATGGGCTGGATGCACGATTCCCTGACCTATATGCAGCTTGATCCGGTTCACCGCAAATATCATCACAACCTCATGACATTCGGCGTGCTTTACGCTTACAGCGAGAACTTTATATTGCCGCTGTCCCACGACGAAGTGGTACACGGTAAAAAATCCTTGCTGGATAAAATGCCCGGCGATGTGTGGCAGAAGTTCGCCAACCTGCGCGCTTACTACGGCTTTATGTGGGCACATCCGGGTAAGAAATTGCTGTTTATGGGCAATGAATTTGCGCAGGGGCGTGAGTGGAATTTTGACGCCAGCCTCGACTGGCATCTGCTTGACGATCCAAGCGGCTGGCACAGAGGCGTACAACATCTGGTACGCGACCTGAACCAGACCTATCAGGCCAATGCGCCTTTGTATGAGCTCGATTACAACCGCGCGGTTTCGAATGGCTGGTGGTCGACGATCACGAAAACTCGATTTTCGCCTTTGCCCGCCGTGACGAAAATGGCGGTGAAGTGATCGTCATCAGTAACTTTACGCCGGTTCCGCGTGAGCATTATCGCATAGGCATCAGTCAGCCTGGGCGTTATCACGAAATCCTCAATACCGATTCGCATTTCTACCGTGGCAGTAATGTCGGCAACGGTTGCGATATTTACAGTGAAAATATTGGCCATCATCAGCGTGACCATTCGATCAGCGTGACTATTCCGCCGCTGGCGACGGTTTATTTGCGAAGGGAGGCGTAATGAAACAGCTCGGTCCCGGTCTGCCCGCACCTTTTGGTGCGCATCTCAGAGATAGTGGCGTCAATTTTTGCCTGTACTCTGCACATGCGGAAAAAGTGGAACTCTGTCTTTTTGATGAGACCGGCAGCGAGCAACATTTGCCTTTGACCGGGCGCACCGGCCATCTCTGGCATGGGTTTGTGCCGGGGCTGAAAGCCGGACAACGCTACGGCTACCGGGTTTACGGACCGTTCGACCCGAAAAAGGGTCACCGGTTTAACCCGAAGAAAGTGCTGATCGACCCAAGCGCACGTGCGATTGACGGCGTACTGCTCGACAACGCACGGTTCACCGGCGGCACCGATGCGCCCGACGATAAAGACAGCGCCGTGGTTGCGCCGAAATCCGTGGTGGTCGCCGGAAATTTCGACTGGGGTGATGATAAACCGCCCGCGAAACCCTGGGGTGAAACGGTGATTTACGAGGCGCATGTGCGCGGCCTCACTCGCCAGCATCCCCATATTCCGGCAGCCCTTCGCGGCACCTATGCCGGGCTGGCGCATCCGGTGATGCTTGAATATTTGCAGCATCTGGGCGTCACCGCGATAGAACTTTTGCCGGTGCAGCATCATGCCGACGAACCACGCCTGCAACACCTTGGACTGAGTAATTACTGGGGCTACAACGTGCTGGCACCGTGCGCGGTTGAACCGCGTTACGCCAGCGGGCTGGGCGGTGTGTCGGCGCTGAATGAATTTAAATCAGCGGTTAAAGCACTGCATCAGGCGGGTATTGAAGTGATCCTCGATGTGGTGTTCAACCACAGCGCTGAGCTGGATATCGACGGGCCGTTTATTTCGTTTCGTGGCATTGATAACGCCAGCGGGTACTGGCTTAACGACGACGGTTCCGACAACAACATGACCGGCTGCGGCAACACGATACGGCTGATGGACGAGGACATGATCGCCTGGACCCTCGATTGCCTGCATTACTGGGTACGTGAATGTCATGTTGATGGCTTCCGTTTTGATTTAGCGACAGTTCTCGGCAGAACACCGGAATTCACCGCACAATCGCCGTTGTTCCTGGCCATTAAAAACGATGACATCCTCTCGAAAATCAAACTGATTGCCGAGCCGTGGGATATCGGGGCCGGGGGCTATCAGCTCGGAAATTTCCCGGCACCCTTTGCCGAATGGAGTGATGTGTGGCGCGACGATATGCGCCAGTTCTGGCTGCATGGCGATCTTTCTCTGGGGCAGTTTGCCGGGCGTTTTGCCGCCTCCGCCGACAAGTTCAACCCCGCGCAGCGTGAGCCTTACGCCAGCATCAACATGCTGACGGCGCACGACGGCTTCACGTTGCGCGATCTCGTCAGTTTTAACCAGAAACATAACCAGGCCAACGGTGAAGAAAATCGCGACGGCCATAACGAAAATTTCAGCCAAAACCACGGTGAAGAAGGGCTTGCGGCGTCTGAAGGCGTATTACAGCAGCGCCGTCTCAGCCAGCGTGCCTTGCTGGCGACGCTCTGTTTGTCACAGGGCACGCCGATGTTGCTGGCCGGTGATGAACTCGGCAACAGCCAGTCGGGCAACAACAATGCCTACTGTCAGGACAATCCGCTGACCTGGCTTGACTGGGAGAACGCCGATGAAAGCCTGACAGCCTATACCTGCGCGCTGATTGCGCTGCGCCGGAAAATTCCGGCACTGACGCAAAACCGCTGGTGGCAGGAAGGCAGCGATGACGTGCAATGGCTGAATCAACAGGGGCAACCGATGAGCCCCGGCGACTGGGAGCAGGGGCCGCAGCAGTGGCTGCAAATCTGCCTGTCACAGCGCTGGTTGGTTATCGTTAATGCCTCACTGCACGAGGTGGATTTGCACCTGCCGCCGGGAAACTGGCAGCCAGTGGCACCGTTCAACAGCGTGCTTTTTGATGAGGAACCCCGGCGTGTCATGGAAGGCTCGCAATGGCGGGCAGCAGCAAAAACCCTCTGTGTCCTACAAGATTTCACTTCACAGAGCCGGTCATTATAAAAACAAAGGAGTCAGATATGGCGACATTAGATAACCGGGACCCGGTCATGCTGGCAAGGCAGTTGCCGCTGAAATCCGTGGCATTAATCCTTGCCGGGGGCCGTGGTTCAAGACTGAAAGATTTAACCGCAACCCGGGCAAAACCCGCCGTTCACTTTGGCGGAAAATTCCGCATCATTGATTTCGCCCTGTCAAATTGCCTGAACTCCGGCATTCGTCGCATCGGCGTGATTACACAATATCAGTCACACACGCTGGTTCAGCATATCCAGCGCGGCTGGTCTTTCCTTAACGAAGAAATGAACGAATTCGTGGATCTACTTCCGGCGCAGCAACGCCACAGCACCGAGCACTGGTACAAAGGTACCGCCGATGCGGTTTATCAGAATCTGGATATCATCCGCCGCTATAACGCCGAGTTTGTGGTGATCCTGGCGGGTGATCATATCTACAAGATGGACTACTCGCGGATGCTGATCGACCACGTGCAGAAGGGCGGTGAATGTACCGTCGCCTGCCTGGAAGTGCCGCGCACCGAGGCCAGTGAATTCGGTGTTATCGGCGTCACTGAGGATTATCACATCACCAGTTTCGTCGAAAAACCCAAAGACCCGCCGCCGATGCCCGGCAATCCCGATATGGCGCTGGCGAGCATGGGCATCTACATTTTTAATGCAGACTATCTGTTTCGCATGCTCGAAGAAGATATGGCGAGTGAAGAGTCGAGCCACGATTTCGGCAAAGACCTGATCCCGAAACTGACCCGTCAGGGCGTTGCCCGCGCGCATCCGTTTGGTCTTTCCTGCGTCACGCAAAACGATGAAGCGCCGCCGTACTGGCGTGATGTCGGCACGCTCGATGCCTACTGGCGCGCTAATCTGGATCTGGCTTCTGTCACGCCGGAACTGGATATGTACGACCGCGACTGGCCGATCCGTACCCACATGGAGCCGCTGCCGCCCGCCAAATTTGTACAGGATCGCTCAGGCAGCCACGGCATGACCATGAATTCGCTGGTGGCCGGTGGCGTGATTGTTTCCGGTTCGGTGGTGGTGCATTCCGTGCTGTTCCCGCGGGTACGCGTCAACTCTTTCTGCAATATCGATTCGGCCATCATCCTGCCGGATGTGAATGTGGGGCGTTCATGCCGTCTACGCAAATGCGTCATTGACCGCGCTTGTCAGATCCCTGAAGGCATGGTGATTGGTGAGAATGCCGATGAAGACAGCCGCCGTTTCTACCGTTCGGAAGGTGGCGTGGTGCTGGTGACCCGCGCAATGCTGGCGAAACTATAAACAGACGATAGAAGTACGACTTTTCGTCATCCCGGTGAACGCCGGGATGACCGGGATAATCAGGAGCGCGAATGCAGGTTTTACATGTTTGTTCTGAGCTGTTTCCGCTGTTAAAAACGGGCGGCCTTGCGGATGTCGCCGGTGCATTACCCGCCGCTCAGATTGCGGAAGGCGCGGATGTCCGCGTGCTCATTCCGGCTTTCCCTGACGTCAAAAAAGGACTGGGGGAAACACAGGTGATTGGCACGCTGGCAACTTTTGCCGGGCATGTCACCCTTTCACTGGGTTACTTTGATGGCGTGGGTATTTATCTGATTGATGTGCCGGGATTGTATGACCGTCCCGGCAGCCCGTATCACGATCAATCGTCGTTTGCCTATCCGGATAACCATCTGCGCTTTGCGTTGCTGAGCTGGATGGCCTGCGAACTGGCACTGAATTTCGATCCACACTGGCAACCCGATATCGTCCACTCTCATGACTGGCACGCCGGTCTATGTTCCGCGTATATCCGCGCCCGTAATGCGCCGGTGCGGACGGTTTTCACCGTACATAATCTGGCGTTTCAGGGATTGTTTGGCGCGCATCATCTCGATGAGCTGTATATCCCGCGCGAGTTCTTTCAGATGCACGGGCTGGAATTCTACGGCCAGATATCTTTCCTGAAAGCCGGTCTGTTCTATTCCGACCACGTGACCACCGTCAGCCCAACGTACGCGAAAGAAATCACCCGTCCGGAATTTGGCTATGGCATGGAATCGCTGCTGCTGGAACGTGAAATGCAAGGGCGGCTGACGGGGATCCTTAACGGCGTCGATGACGCTATCTGGCAGCCGCGTGATGACGTGCTGCTGTCAGCGCGTTACGACGCGGAGGATTTACGCTCGAAAGCGGTCAATAAAGCCTATCTGCAACGGGCGATGGGGCTGGATGTGGATGATTCGCGGCTGGTATTTGCTGTCGTCAGTCGCCTGACCAGCCAGAAAGGGCTGGATCTGGTGCTGGAAGCCTTGCCGGATTTACTCGAACGCGGCGGTCAGCTGGCGCTGCTGGGCGCGGGTGACGCGGTGCTGCAACAGGCATTTCTGGCAGCCGCGGCGGACAATCCTGGCCAGGTCGGCGTGCAGCTCGGCTATCACGAAGCGTTTTCCCATCGCATTATCGGCGGGGCGGATGTCATTATGGTGCCGAGCCGTTTTGAGCCTTGCGGATTAACCCAATTATATGGCCTCAAATACGGTACGTTGCCGCTGGTGCGCCGCACCGGCGGGCTGGCCGACACGGTGGTCGATTGTGCACTGGAAAATCTGGCCGACGGAACAGCCAGTGGTTTTGTCTTTGAAGAAGCAACGGGGAAATCGCTGGGAAATGCGATCCGCCGGGCATTTGTTTTGTGGAGCCGACCGAAACACTGGCGACACGTCCAACAACACGCCATGGGTATTGATTTTGGCTGGAAGGTGGCTGCGCAGGAATATATCACCCTGTATAACCGCCTGCTGTCCTGACCCTGAACGTAGCTAACTTGATCGGGAATGTAACGCTATGACTTCACCGTTTAATTACAACTCACCGACAGTCAGTGTCGAAGCGCTTAAGCATTCTATTGCCTATAAACTGATGTTTATCATCGGCAAGGATCCGTCTATTGCGACACAACACGACTGGCTGAACGCCACATTGTTTGCGGTGCGCGATCGCATGGTGGAACGCTGGTTGCGTTCTAACCGGGCGCAAACCTCACAGGACGTCCGGCAGGTTTATTACCTGTCGATGGAGTTTCTGATTGGACGGACGCTTTCCAATGCGTTGCTGGCGATGGGTATTTACGACGACCTGAAAAGCGCGCTTGATGAAATGGGCTTTGATCTCGAAGAACTGATCGGTGAAGAAAATGACCCTGGTTTAGGCAACGGCGGACTCGGACGACTGGCGGCCTGTTTCCTTGATTCGCTGGCGACGCTGGCGCTGCCGGGGCGCGGTTACGGCATCCGGTATGAATACGGTATGTTTGCGCAAAGCATCATCAACGGTGAGCAAAAAGAAGCGCCGGATTACTGGCTGGAATACGGTAACCCGTGGGAATTCCAGCGTTACAATACCCGTTATAAAGTGCGTTTCGGCGGACGGGTGCAGCATGAAGGCATCAAAACCCGCTGGCTGGAAACCGAGGAGGTCATCGCCTGCGCCTATGATCAGGTCATTCCCGGCTACGACACCGACGCGACCAACACGCTGCGCTTGTGGGGCGCGCAGGCCAGTAACGAAATCAATCTGGGGAAATTTAATCAGGGCGATTACTTCGCGGCGGTGGAAGATAAAAACCATTCTGAGAACGTGTCCCGCGTGTTGTATCCCGATGACTCAACTTATTCTGGCCGCGAGCTGCGGTTGCGTCAGGAATATTTTCTGGTGTCGGCGACCGTGCAGGATATTCTCAACCGGCATTACACCACGCACCATACTTACGACAATCTGGCCGATAAAATCGCCATCCACCTCAACGACACGCACCCGGTATTGTCGATCCCTGAGCTGATGCGCCTGTTAATCGACGAGCATAAATTCGAGTGGCAAGCCGCGTGGCAAACCGTGTGCAGCGTGTTCTCTTACACCAACCACACGCTGATGAGCGAAGCGCTGGAAACCTGGCCGGTAGACATGATCGGCAAAATCCTGCCGCGTCATCTGGAGATTATTTTCCAGATTAACGATCACTTCCTCAAAGAAGTGGCGGAAAAGATACCCAATGATAATGGCCTGCTGTCACGCGTTTCGATTATCGATGAAGGCAATGGCCGCAAAGTGCGGATGGCATGGCTTGCGGTGATCGCCAGCCACAAAGTTAACGGTGTGTCTGAGCTGCATTCCGAGCTGATGGTGCAGTCGTTGTTTGCTGATTTCGCCCGTATTTATCCGGACCGTTTCTGTAATAAAACCAACGGCGTGACGCCGCGCCGCTGGCTGGCACTGGCCAACAAACCGCTGTCAGCGGTAATTGACGATGCCATCGGCCAGACCTGGCGTTCTGATCTCAGCCAGCTGGCGGAACTGAAACAGAATCTGGATTACCTGAGCTTCCTGCAGGCAATCCGCAAGGCCAAGCTGGACAACAAAAAGCGGCTGGCGCTGTATATCGCCCAGAAGCTGAATATTGTGGTGGATCCGAAAAGCCTGTTCGACGTGCAGATTAAGCGTATCCACGAATATAAACGTCAGCTAATGAATGTGCTGCACGTCATCACCCGTTATAACCGCATTCTCGAAGAGCCAGATGCCGAATGGGTGCCACGCACAGTGATTTTCGCCGGCAAAGCGGCCTCGGCGTATTATGCGGCGAAGCAGATCATCCGGCTGATCAACGATGTGGCGGCGGTGATCAACAACGATCCGCGTATTGGCAACAAGCTGAAGATCGTTTTCATTCCGAACTACAGTGTCAGCCTGGCGCAACTGATCATTCCGGCGGCAGATCTTTCCGAGCAAATCTCTCTGGCCGGTACCGAAGCCTCCGGCACCAGTAACATGAAATTTGCTCTCAATGGCGCGCTGACTATCGGTACGCTTGACGGTGCCAACGTCGAAATGCTCGAACACGTGGGCGAGGAGAATATCTTTATCTTTGGCAATACCACGCCGCAGGTCGAGGAATTACGCCGCAAAGGCTACAACCCGCATACTTACTTCGAGCAGGACGCCGAGCTGCATCAGGTGCTGACGCAAATCGCCACCGGGGTCTTCAGCCCAGGCGAGCCGAAGCGCTACACCAACCTGTTCGATACGCTGGTCAATCTCGGCGATCACTATCAGGTGCTGGCGGATTACCGCAGTTATGTCGATACGCAGGATAAAGTCGATGAGCTGTATAAACTGCCGGAAGAATGGACGCGCCGCACGCTGCATAACATCGCCAACATGGGCTATTTCTCCTCGGACCGTACCATTCAGGAATACGCCGATGAGATCTGGAACATTAAGCCGGTGAAGTTGTAGAGGAGTCGCTCCCTCCCCTGCGAAG
>NZ_JYDF01000205.1:0-706 GCF_003263525.1 Rahnella sp. NRRL B-41462
CCCCCGCCACCGGAGGAACCTCATGCTAAAGCGGATACAAAACAATCGTGAACTGACCGCGCTGATGGCGATTATTGCGCTGTTTGCCTTGCTCGGTGCGATGGACCGGCAGTCGTTCAGCTTTCAGACACTGAGCATGATTTTTGGCAGCGCGCAGATCCTGATGTTGCTGGCGATGGGGGCCACCGTGGTGATGCTGACCCGCAACATCGACGTGTCGGTCGGTTCCGTTACCGGCCTGTGCGCCGTGACGCTGGGGGTTTTGCTCAACGGCGGCATGAACCTGCCGCTGGCCTGTTTGCTGACTCTCGGCACCGGTTTACTGGCCGGAATATTTAACGGTGTGCTGGTCGCCTGGCTGCGTATTCCGGCGATTGTCGCCACGCTCGGTACGCTGGGGTTATACCGCGGGCTGATGCTGCTGATGACTGGCGGCAAATGGATTGAAGGCTTACCGGCCGGGCTGAAATCTCTGTCAGAACCGGTTTTCCTCAATGTCTCCCCGCTCGGCTGGCTGGTGATTGTCTTGCTGGCTGCGATGTTCTGGATGCTGGGTCGCACGGCGTTTGGCCGCAGTTTCTACGCTGTCGGCGACAACTTACAGGGCGCCAGACAACTTGGCGTGGCCGTCAACCGGGTACGCATTCTGGCATTTGGCATTAACGGCATGATGGCCGCCATTGCCGGAATTGTCTTCGCTTCACAA
>NZ_JYDF01000206.1:0-631 GCF_003263525.1 Rahnella sp. NRRL B-41462
GGGGACATTAATTATTGGCGATAATGTGGTGCGGGACGGCGCGGTGGTGGATCCGCACAGCGACGACGCCCGGGTGCAGGGTGTGCGTCGCTTTATTGAGATGATTGAACAGGAACCGCGTTTATCAGCGACCGCGCTGCAAACCGTCGGCAGCAAAGGCTGGGACGGTTTTGTGCTGGCGCGGGTCACCGGTTAACAGGGCTTAACGCGCCAGACCAAAGCCAATATCAAACAGCGGATTTTCGCTGTCATGTGGCATATCGGATTGTTGTCTGAGCACGGCTTCTTCAGACGATGGCAGTTCAAACGGCAGCTTACCGGTATAGGCTTCGGTGCTGGTCAGGCGCGTAAACAAAACGGTATCGCTGACACCGAAATTGCCGATAATCACTTTCGCTTTGTCCTTCACGTTGGTCAGGATCGCCGGACGGTCGAGATAAACGGTGACGATTGTCGGCACTGCTTTGCTGGCTTTCACGATCGCCTGATAATCCGCGTTGTCACCGGTAAAGGCCAGTGAGCCTTCGTGATGGCGCTTGCCAAAGAACCAGGCTTTATGCGGTTGCTCGTACGGGGCATGGGCGCGGATCAGCGCAATATCGGCTTTCTCCGGCGCATCCACCACGGTAAA